>CAZIKJ010000372.1:0-6505 GCA_964539685.1 uncultured Pelistega sp. | reverse complement strand
TCGTTAGAGACCTTAATAATCTTACTGCTTGAAGGTGTTTTTTTGCGTGGCATAAAGAGATAAACCACCAGTCCCACACCTAAAACAACCGAAGCCACGGTTAAGATTAAGGTGACTGAACTGCCACCATCACTTTCTGAGATGGCCTTAGCGCCACGACCAGCAAAGTAGCCAGGAGAGAGCATAACGGGCATCCATAAAATGGCAGAGGTGATATTGGCAATTTGAAATTTAATATGGTCTAAGCCCATAATCCCAGCAACAGCAGGAATAGTCGAGCGAATAGGGCCTAGAAAGCGGCCAAGGAAGACCGATAAGGTGCCGTATTTTTTGAAAAATAAGCGTGCTTTTACAAAAAATGGCCGGTAATTTGCAAACATTGGCTTTTTGGTAATATCCCAACCTAGCCAGCGGCCGATATAGTAGGAAACAGCGTCACCGATAATAGCACCCGCAATACCCCAGATGAGGATAGGCCAAGGCGATAGTGAGCCAGCACCAGTTAAACCACCGGTTGCGACTAGTATGGCAGTGGCTGGGATTACTAGGCCGATTATTAGCATTGATTCACCGAAGGTGAGCAAGAAAATGACTGGTCCCGCCCATACTTGGTTTTCGACAATAAAATTATTCAGTAAATCAATATATTCTTGCATAACAAGGTCTTGTAAAAGCGTCGTATAAGGTTGTCATTGTAAGGCGCAAATGAGTGCCGCATAGTCCTTACATCAGGTAAGCAGTAAAATGGAATCGACTATTAGCGGTTTTCCATGAGGGAGTGAGCGACTTATTGTCCGCACGGCACTCTCTCTATGCTCATGGCATTTATGCATCCACATTATCAGGGTTTTGTTGCGATTTAGCTAAACGCAGAGCAATTTGTTGGATGAGATGGCCCGCCGCCTCGTCTTTGGAGAGTTTGGGCATAGGGTGCTCACCTTGCTCATCAAATAAGACCATAGTGGTCGTATCCGCGTTCATGGTGTCTTGTGCAAGATTACCAACGATTAAAGGAATATTCTTTCGTTGACGCTTGCTCTGGGCATATTCACTTAAGTTATTGATTTCAGCGGCAAAGCCAACACACCAAGGACCATCGGGCAAAGCAGCGACCTCAGCCAAAATATCAGGGTTTTGGGCAAACTCAAGGCTCAACCCGGAGGGGTCGACTTTCTTATGTTTTTGCTCAGAGTAATTGCTCACATACCAATCAGCCACCGCAGCAACGGCGATAAAGATATCATAGCGGTAAGCATCAGCTAGGACGGCTTGGTGCATTTGGCGCGCCGTTTGTACATAGGTCACGTCTACACCATACGGTACGCTTAAGGCAGTAGGACCAGTCACAAGGCTTACGTGTGCTCCTGCCTCATGGGCTGCTTGAGCAATCGCATAGCCCATCTTGCCTGAGGATTTATTGCTAATAACGCGTACTGGATCAATCGGCTCTTCGGTAGGGCCCGCAGTGATCAGGACACGCTTGCCTAGTAAGGCTTTCGGGGTAAAGAAGGCAATGGTTTCACTGACCAGTTGTGCGGGTTCAAGCATACGACCATCACCTGTTTCACCACATGCTTGTGAGCCCGTACCAGGTCCCCAGATAAGCGTGCTGTCGCTTTTGATAAGGTCTAGGTTGCGTTGCGTAGCAGGGTGAGCCCACATTTCACGATTCATCGCAGGCGCAATCGCTAGGCTGCAATCACCACGTGCTAAGCAGAGGGTAGAAAGTAAGTCATCAGCTAAACCATGAGCGAGTTTTGCCATAAAGTCGGCGCTACATGGCGCAATGATCATCAGGTCAGCTTGGCGACTTAAATTAATATGTGCCATGCTGTTATCCATGCGTGAATCCAACGTCTCGATGAATACGGGGTTGCCACTCAGCGCTTGCATGGTTGTCGGTGTGATGAAGTGACAAGCTGCCTCGGTCATCACCACTGTTACCTCGGCGCCATGGTCCATCAGGCGGCGACATAATTCGGCACTCTTATAACACGCAATGCCCCCTGTGAGTCCTAAGACAATTCGCTTACCCTTGAGTCTCATGGCTTATCCTTTTTACGCATAAACAATTCCTGCACAACCATGAGCGTGGCGCCAACGGTGATAAAACAATCGGCTAGATTGAAGGCAGGGAAATACCAGTTATTCCAATAAAACAGCAGAAAATCAATGACATGACCATAGGCAATACGGTCAATGACATTACCAATTGCTCCTGCCATAATCAAACATAAACTAAAACAGAAAAAGCTGTCTTGTTTATGTGAACGCAGCTGAAAAATAATAAAAATCACCGCGGCGAATGCTAAGCCAATAAAAAACCAATGTTGCCAACCGCCTGCATCCGCCAAAAAGCTAAAGGCCGCTCCTGTGTTATAGACTAAGATAAAGTCAAAAAACGGCAGGACATTAAGGCGTTCTTGATAGTCGAAATTCAGTTCAAAATAGATTTTCGTGACTTGCTCAAGAACGATTAAAACAGCGGCTAAGACTAACCAGAATGTCAGGCTCTTGCCCGATTCCACTGGTCCGACGCTTGACGTAGCAGGAGTGATATCAATGCTCATATCAGGCTTAGGCATGAGTGCGATGTTCTCCTTCACCTGTCAAGTTACTTACGCAACGCGAACAGATTTCTGGATGTTCGCTATCACTTCCTACATCTTCACGATAATGCCAGCAGCGATCACACTTCTGATGCTCTGAAGGTTTGATTACAAAACGCAAACTATTGTCTTCGCTTGCGTGAACATCAGCGCGCGAGACGATAAAGACAAAGCGTAAGTCTTCGCCGAGCGCAGTCAAGATGGCCGCATCTTCAGTATTGGCATAGATATCCACTTCAGCTTGTAAAGCTGAGCCAATCAAGCCCTCAGTACGCGTATTCTCTAACTCTTTATTTAAGAGCGCACGGATTTCTAGCACGCGTTGCCAACGAACGCTGATGGTTTCAGCGTGGGCAACAGCCGGCACGTCATGGTACAACTCAGTGAAGACGGTGAGCCCTTGTGCCAACGGCGTGTTCTTCAAGAAGCTATTACGCATCTCAACCCATGCTTCTTCTGCGGTAAATGACAAAATGGGTGCTATTAATTTCACCAAGGTCATGGTGATATGGTAGAGCGCAGTTTGTGCTGAACGGCGTGCATGGCTATCTTTAGCCGTGGTGTATAGACGATCTTTCAGTACATCTAGGTAGAAAGCCCCTAAGTCTTCTGAGCAGAAAATCTGTAAGCGCGATACAGCCGGATGGAACTCGTATTGCTTGTAGCTAGCCAAGACTTCTTCTTGCATGGCTTTGGTAAAGACTAAAGCGTACTGATCGATTTCGAGGAGTTTATCGCTTTCCACTAAGTCATTCTGCGCATCAAAATCAGCCAAGTTACCAAGTAAGAAATACAAGGTATTGCGAATACGACGATAGCTTTCGACCACGCGCTTAAGAATTTGATCAGAAATTGAGAGCTCACCTGAGTAGTCAGTTGCTGCTGTCCAGAGACGAATAATTTCCGCACCGAGCGTATCAGATACTTTCTGTGGAGCAATCACATTACCTAAGGATTTACTCATCTTGCGACCAGCGCCGTCAACGACAAAACCGTGAGTTAAGAGACTCTTATACGGAGCACGTCCAAACAACATGGAGGAGGTGAGTAGCGATGAGTGGAACCAACCACGGTGTTGGTCTGAGCCCTCTAGGTACATATCGGCAGGCCAATTCAAGGTATCACTATGTGAACCTTGGCAAGCATGATCTTGACCGCCAAGGACAGTGTAATGCGTGGTACCTGAGTCAAACCAGACGTCTAAAGTGTCACGATTCTTCTCGTACAAGGGCGCCTCATCAGCAGGCAATAAGTCTTCAACCGTTAAAGTCTGCCAGGCTTCAATCCCTGATTTTTCAATGTGTTTTGCAACCACTTCGAGTAATTCACCACTACGTGGGTGAAGTTGCCCCGTTTCTTTGTGTACCAAAAAGGCCATGGGTACGCCCCACTGGCGTTGACGTGATAAGGTCCAATCAGGACGATTAGCAATCATGGCGTGTAAGCGAGCACGACCCCATGCAGGGTAGAAATTAGTTTGTTCAACCGCCGCTAAGGCTTTTTCACGAAGTGTTGCTGTACCATCGTTTGGCTGGCGATCCATGCCCGCAAACCATTGGTTTGTCGCACGGTAGATAACCGGTGTCTTATGACGCCAGCAGTGCATATAGCTATGCTTAAGCATCTTAATTTCTAAGAGCGTGCCAGCACTCTTTAAGGCTTCAACAATTTTAGGGTTAGCATCCCAGATACTTAAACCACCAAAGAGGGCTAGGCTTTCGCTGTATTTGCCATCAGACATAACAGGTTTGAGGATATCATCATCCTTCAGACCATTGGCTTTACAGCTAATAAAGTCATCAACACCATAAGCAGGTGCAGAGTGCACAATACCCGTACCGACATCGGTGGTCACGTAATCGCTAATATAAACTGGCGAGAGGCGCTCATATGCGGCATCAGCCTTGCTTAGAGGGTGATGGAAGGCGATATGTTCTAAGTCTTCACCTAAGCAGGTGGCTTCAATGCGACCAGTCAATTTCCAGTCTTCTAAGCAACGCTCGACACAGTCTTTCGCTAATAAGAGCAAAGGACCGGTGGCAAGTGGCTCTTCTAAGCACACTAAAGCATACTCTAACTCAGGATGCATATTGAGTGCTTGGTTAGAGGGGATGGTCCATGGTGTGGTGGTCCAGATAACGACGGCACCATCATCAATGTGATCGAGTTTGAAGGCTTTGGCTAATTTGTCTTTTTCAGCAAAACTGAAGGCGACATCAATCGCCGGGTCGCGACGGTCTTGGTACTCAACCTCGGCCTCAGCAAGCGCTGAACCACAGTCAAAGCACCAGTTCACGGGTTTTAAGCCACGGAAGATATAACCCTTCTCTAGTATGCCTGCGAGGGCACGTACTTCATTGGCTTCATTATGGAAGTTCATGGTGAGATAAGGATTATCCCATTCACCTAGCACACCTAAGCGCTTAAAGTCAGCACGTTGGCGGTCAATTTGCTCGAGCGCATAGGCACGCGCTTTAGACTGCACTTCAGCGACAGGAAGATTTTTACCAAATTTCTTCTCAATCTGAATTTCAATTGGCATACCATGGCAATCCCAACCAGGTACATACGGCGCATCAAAGCCAGCCATATTACGGCTCTTAATAATGATATCTTTAAGGATCTTGTTCACCGCATGACCAATATGAATATCGCCATTGGCGTAGGGAGGGCCATCATGCAGAATGAATTTGGGACGTCCTTGACTTGCCTGACGAATCGCTTCGTAGACTTTGTTCGTCTCCCACTGAGCAACCCACTCAGGTTCGCGTTTAGATAAATTACCGCGCATAGGGAAGGCGGTTTCTGGCAAGTTTAGTGTATTTTTATAGTCCATGAACTGAAAAATAATGTTGGGCGATGTCGACGTCTTTTTGGATGGCGTCGATCATCGTAGGTAAATCGGGAAATTTTTCTTCGTCTCGCACATAGCGGTGAAACGCAACAGACACTAGTTTACCGTATGCAGAGACAGAGTAATTGAGAATATGCACTTCGAGCAATACTTGGCCATCGGATTCAACCGTTGGTCGTACGCCTAGACTAGCAATGGCGGGCAAAGTTTTGCCATCGAGGCCTTGGACACTCACGATATAGATACCTGAGCGTAAGGCACAGCGCGGCATAACCGCTAGGTTCATGGTTGGGAAACCAATGCTACGACCGAGTTTCTTACCATGAATAACATGACCACTAATCGTATATGGACGACCTAGGTAGGCATTAGCACGCTCTATATGACCGAAGGCTAAGGCATTACGTAGCTCAGTGCTAGAGTAGCGCATATGCTGCTCATCTAAAATATCTGCCATGGTTGCTACTTCAAAGCCAAATTGTGGCCCGGCTTCTTGCAGCAGCTCGATGGTTCCTGAACGACGATGGCCGAAGCGAAAATCCTCACCCACATAGAGATAGCGTGTATTTAAACCTTCAACGAGGATCTGTTCTATAAAATCCATAGCACTCATCTGAGCGGTATTTTGATTGAAGCGCTCAAGATAAACCCGCTCTATACCACGGGCTTGTAAGGCCATTATCTTGTCACGAAAAGTAGAAATACGTGTTGGAATTAGCTCGGGACGCTGTTCGCGTTGGGCAAAGAATTCTCGGGGGTGAGGCGTAAAAGTCATTACCGCAGGGCTAAGTTGGCGCTCTTTAGCTTGTACCACTAAGTGAGATAGGAGTTTCTGGTGGCCTAAATGGACCCCGTCAAAATTACCAATCGTCACCGCACTGGGTGTATTCGTCATGCAGGTGCTGCCAGATTCAACTGCGGCAATCGCTGGGTTCAGCGCTGTGGCAACGGGTTTGCTACGACGATAAAGTTTAATAGAATTGTTCACGCCTGATAATTGATATGTTTTGATGTATAGAAGACTAATTGCTTATTTTAAACC
>CAZIKJ010000371.1:0-12933 GCA_964539685.1 uncultured Pelistega sp. | reverse complement strand
CCTGTACTTGAAGTGTGGAAGGCTCAGAACGTGGTGGTCTTTAAGCGCTCGATGAATACAGGTTATGCAGGCGTACAGAACCCATTATTCTTCCGAGAGAACGCGGTGATGTGTTTTGGTGATGCGAAAGACAAAGTCGATGAGATTTTACAAGCCCTAAAATCATAGTATTGAATAACTAAGAAATTTAGCGCTAACGAGAGTTCTACATCGATGTTAAGAAGTCCCTTGCCGATTCGTGCTGGCGTCAGTGCGAGTCGGCTTTATTTACCGAAAGAATCCTGGCCAAATCTCTTGGCCTTTTTAATTCGACGCTTTCCGCATATGTCGGCCAGCATAATCCAAGAGCGCTTGGCGCGTGGTGATATGGTGACCCAGGCAGGGGAAATCTTGCGTGCGGATAGCCCTTATCTGCCCGATTCCTGGCTCTGGTATTACCGTGAAGTGGAGCAAGAAGTCAGAGTGCCTGATGAAATTGCCGTCTTATTTCAAGATGAGACCTTGGTGGTGATTGATAAACCACACTTTCTTGCCAGTATTCCAGGCGGACGCTACTTGCAAGAGACAGCACTAGTGCGCCTACGTTGTCTTTTAGATAACGAAGACATTAGCCCCATCCATCGGCTCGACCGCGATACTGCAGGCCTATTACTGTTTTGTGCGGATAAGCGTTATCGCGGTGCCTATCAGAGTTTGTTCCAGTCACGCGATGTGCATAAAACCTATGAATGTGTCGCACCGTATCGCGCAGATCTCACGTTTCCCTTACGCCGAGAAAGCTTTATTGAAAAAAGCCCCAGCTACTTTACGATGCAAGAGCGGTCGAGTGTTACGGTTGCAAAGTGTGCCGAGATGGCAGGTGAGCAAGCGGTGATAGCGCCAAATAGCCGCACAGATATTTCCATCATTAAGCATAATCAAGAGTGGGCGCATTATTTGCTTGAGCCCTTCACTGGCAAGAAGCATCAGCTGCGGGTGCATATGAATGGTTTAGGCTTGCCGATTATGGGCGATGAGTTTTACCCAGAGCTGTTGCCAGCTCGCGCCGCGGATGACTTTAGCCGACCTTTGCAGTTGTTGGCACGTGAGATTGGTTTTAAGGATCCGGTGACAGGCCAAGAGCGCTGCTTTAGAAGTCAGCGGGAGTTGGCGGAAGTAGCGAATATTTCGTAGTCAGCGGTGGTAACTGGGTGAAGGCGTTACCATTGCCCAGGCACTTGAGCATTATCGTGGAACTTATGGCTTAGCGGTATGATCAATCACGCCAAGATGATTCGCCACATTGCGTTCAAAGAATAATTGCTGTGAGGGTAATTGATTCATACGACGATTCTTTAAGACTAAGGTGCTGCTGCCGCCGCCATCTAAATTAATCGCTTGATTCACGCCTAATTGCTTAAACACACGGGCGACCTGGTTCAGGGTATAGCCCTTAAAATTCTCTTGCCGACCCTCAACCACCACCATGTACAGATAATGCTTATTATCACTGACCCCTACGGCGGTGCGGGGGTGGGGGTTACGGGCATTGCTGTGGCAGATGCGTGGGCTACCAGGGGCACATTGATACTGGCCATTGACAAGGCTTTGCCAGCCAGAAACGACGGTATGCCATTGAGTCTGGTAGACCGTGGTGCGGTTAAAGGGCTCAATATGGCATGCGCCTCGCTGGGTACAGGCTAGAAAACTATAGGCTTTTTTATCTTGGCTTTTGGTCCAAGGGCGACCATCGGTCACATTTAATCCTAAGGGGTAATTATTCTCATCATAGAAGGAGCCATTTATCGCCACCGTGGTCTTATTCGCATAGGCAAAATTACTCGTGGTAATGTTGCGCTGCTCTTTAGGCGTACTAATAATCTGCACATCAGGACAGCGCAGATCAACTTTAACAATATGCACACGTCCCTTGTCCTGGGTATGATAGGAGACGCAAGGACTGATGAACTGCTCTGAGGAAGGGTGCTTAGTTGCTTGCTGGGCATAAGCGTGCTCAGTTGCCGCCAGATAAGTGCATACTAGAATCAAGCTTGCGGTGATGGGGCGGATAAGGGTGTTGGTGAACTTAAGTCCAAAGTTGGAGCGCTGGTTCATACTTGCGATGACAGGTCGAATGAGTGGCATAAAGAGGCTCAATAAGAGCAATGGTGCATGACTAGGCGGAAAATAGGCTTGTGTATTAAGTCTATGTTAACTGCAAAAAAGTACCAGTAACAAGAGCAAAATAGCAAACTAGCAAATAAAACTATAACTCACTACTATAGACAATGCCAATACCTAATGTTTCACAGCGTTGCCGTATGTCGGCGTCACTATCAGGGCTGACGGGCGCACAAAGATCCCAAATAATATGTGCTTGAAAACCTAAATGCTGCGCATCTTGTGCGCTCCACAGTACGCAGAAATCACGGGCTAAGCCTACGATATAGACATTCTGCACGCCTCGCTCGCGTAGATAGCCCGATAAACCTGTGCTAGGGCGCTGTCCATCAGGTCCAAAGTTCTCGCGGAAAGCACTATATGAATCAACATGCGGGTCACTGCCTTTACGAATGATGAGGTTCATGGCATCCCAATTAATGGACGGTTCTAAACTAGCACCATGTGTGCCGCTGACGCAGTGATCAGGCCAGAGGGTCTGCTCTTGATCGTATAAAGCGATAAGGTCAAAAGGATTGCGTCCGGGGTGTGAGCTAGCAAATGAAATATGTCCTACCGGATGCCAGTCTTGCGTGGCGACCATGCAATTGAAGCGCGTGAGGCTTGTCTGCTGATTGAGCTGGTTCTGCTTTGTCGTGATCTGGTTCGGGTCAGTCGAGTGCTGTTCAAGCGTGTTCTGATTCTGATCAAGCGCATTCTGCTCAGTCGTATGTGTATTGCTCGCATACTTATCGACCAATTGCTTGACCCCAGGCAAAATACGGTCCGCTTGATGGCAGGCTAAGGCGCCACCCGGTAAAAAATCAGCTTGGATATCAACAAGTAGTAGGGCTGCATTCTCTAATGGGTGGCTCATTATCTCTCCTTAGACTAGGCCGTATTGCTTCTTCGCTTCGGCGCGCCAGTGATGTAATAGAGGCTCAGTATAACCGTTAACCGATTCCATACCCTTGAAAATTAATTCAGAGGCGGCTTTAAAAGCGGGTGAAGTCTCAAAATTACCGACCATATGGCGATAGAGCGGATCGTCAATATTCTGCTTATCGACAATTGCAGCCATACGCTTCAATGTCTCGACCACTTGTTCCTTAGTGCAGATGCCGTGGTGTAACCAGTTGGCCATATGTTGGCTAGAAATACGTAAGGTTGCACGATCTTCCATTAAACCTACATCATGAATATCAGGCACTTTAGAGCAACCTACACCCTGGTCAATCCAGCGCACCACATAACCTAGGATACCTTGGGCATTATTATCCAATTCTTCTTGAATTTCTTGCTTGGTCCATTGTGGATTGGTCTCAACAGGTACGGTCAGAATCTGATCGACATAGCTCTTACGATCTGTCGATAGACTTAATTGCACTTCTTTCACATCCACTTGGTGGTAGTGTAAAGCGTGTAAGGTCGCTGCAGTCGGAGAGGGTACCCAAGCGGTATTCGCACCGGCTTTCAAGTGGCCGATTTTCTGCTCAAGCATGGCAGCCATTAAGTCAGGCATGGCCCACATGCCCTTACCGATTTGTGCCTTGCCGAGAAGACCGCTCTGAATACCGGCTTGTACGTTATTGCTTTCATACGCAGGCAGCCAAGTTGATTTACGCATATCGTTCTTGCGTACCATAGGGCCTGCACGCATTGAGGTGTGAATTTCATCGCCTGTGCGGTCTAAGAAGCCGGTATTGATAAAGGCCACGCGATCGGCGGCTTGTTCAATACATGCCTTAAGGTTCACACTGGTGCGACGCTCTTCATCCATAATGCCTAATTTAACGGTGAATGGTTTTAAGCCTAATGCTTTCTCCACGCGTGTGAAGATTTCATTGGCGAAAGCTACCTCATCAGGACCATGCATCTTGGGTTTTACGATATAGATTGAGCCTGTGCGCGAGTTGGCATGGCGCTTTAGATCATGCATAGCGATGAGGGTGGTGACCATCGCATCCATAATGCCTTCAGGTACTTCATTACCTTGCTCATCACGAATTGCTGGGTTGCTCATTAAGTGGCCGACATTACGAATAAAGAGCAATGAGCGGCCTGGTAGGGCGGTGTGTTTGCCTTGCTTGTCGGTATACGGGCGATCACCATTCAGTGCGCGCGTGAAGGTCTTACCGTCCTTCGTAATTTCTTCTTGGAGTGTGCCTTTCATGAGGCCCAACCAGTTGCTATAGGCTTGTACCTTATCGTTAGCATCAACCGCTGCGATAGAGTCTTCCAAGTCCATAATGGTGGTGAGTGCCGCTTCCAGAAGGATGTCTTTCACCCCTGCTTGGTCTTGAGCGCCGATCGGGTTATTGCGATCAATTTGAATCTCAAAACTTAAACCATTCTGACGTAGGATGAGTGCTTCAGGTTCAGCGGCATTGCCACGATGACCAAGGAAGTAGTCGGTATTCGCTAAACCTGATTTGGTGCCATCAACAAAATTGGCGATGAGTTGATGATTCTCAACGGTATATTGCTTAACCTCAGCATGTGAACCACGCTCTAATGGCACGGTTTTATCAAGGAAATTACGAGCAAATTCAATAACCTTAGCACCACGGCGAGGATTATAGCTACGACCAGCAGCGGCATCGCCCTCATCGCTAATGGCATCGGTGCCGTAGAGTGCATCATATAAGCTACCCCAACGCGCATTCGCCGCATTCAGGGCATAACGTGCATTCGAGATCGGTACTACTAATTGAGGGCCGCCTTGGTTAGAAATTTCAAAGTCTACATTCGCAGTGCGTACTTTTAAACCAATCGGCTCAGGTTTAAGGTAGCCAATTTTCGTGAGGAATTCTTTATACTTGGCCATATCTTGATAGCCGTCAGGATTCTCCTCATGCCAAGCATCAATTTCCGCTTGCAGGCGATCACGCTCAGCGAGAAGCTGGCGATTCTTAGGTGCCAAGTCATGCACGATTTCATCAAAATGTTCCCAGAACGCATTCGGTTCAACATGTGTACCAGGGAGTACTTCTTTATCAATGAATGTCTTTAAAACCTTAGCGACTTGCAAACGATTTACTTGTGTATAGTTAGGCATAAAAAAGGGTCTCCTACCAAATGATGAGGGGAATAGTGTAATAAAAGCGTTCACGGTATACTAATACCCAGATAATTCATTATGACGCGGCGCGCCAAAACTCACAAGTAGCAATTGATTTTCTAGAGTTTGTACCTAGAGTATCAAGTTTTAGTGAAAAATATTGTATTGCTAATTAATAAGCACTTAGTAATATATACAATTCAATAGGATATCCCTCCAAATCCGCATGTCATAAGGTGCTTACTCTAAAGGAATATATGGCGGCAAAATTACTCGAAGGTGTGGCAGGTAGTGGTAAGTCCACCTATATAGCCAATTATGTCTTGAATTATGGTGTCAAGGATAAGACACTCTTGATTACCTTTAGCCGTACCGGACGTGAGGTGCTGCAGAAATATATCCAAGACCGCAATCTAGATCCTAGTCATTATGCGATTCATACGATTGATGGTTTGGCCACACGCTTGCTCTTTGAGTTAGGGGATAATTATTCTGTGCTTAAGCGTGATACGATTGCGCGAGAATTATTGCCTAGCCTATTGGATGAGGTCTTACGCTATTGGCCAGCGGATGTGCCGGTGAATGTACCCTTGATGACAGCAAGCACTGCCAACGCGCTCTTAGATGATATTGATTTCTTTCGAGCAACAGGAATTGATGCGCAGACTGATGCGGATGAAATTGAACAGATTGTCAGCCAGCATCTGCATCATGACTGGCGCTTAGTGCAACGCTTAATGTGGTCGTACGACCGATTTCGAGATACATGGCTTGCACCTTCTGGCAGTAGTGATGAGTTCTATGAAGATTTTGCCGGGGAGTTGCCTTGGCGGCGCGGTGAGCAGGGGTTTCGTCAATTAAGTGATGCGGTCTCTGATTTACTGAGTCTAGTTGAAGATAGCGATAAGCTCCAACAATGGGGGCGGCGCTATCACTTAATCTGCATTGATGAGTTTCATGATACCAGCCCCTTACAGTTGACATTTTTGCTTGGTTTAGCGCGAGGAGCACAAGACATTATTGCTGTTGGTGATCGCTTTCAGAATATCTATGCTTGGCGTGGTACGAATACCGCCTATGTCTTTGAGACTTTCGCGCGTGAGTTACAGGCTCAGCGTGAAGAATTAAATACCAGTTATCGTTATGCGCAAAGTGTGGCGGATTTAGGGACCAGCTTAATTCAACGTGATATTACATCAGCGGCCAAGCATAGTACCAAGACCACTCGTCTTGAAGCCAAAGATATCGCGAAATTGAGTAAAGAGACGGTGCTGATTTGTCAGGATCCCGTGGCACAAGTTGAAGCGGCCTTTTTCTTGTGGCGCCATACCAAGCATAAAACCAGCTATCCGATTAATCATAGTTTGGGACCAGCAATACTCAATGTCTTAATCTGCCTGCGTTATGCCTATTTACTCGATGCCAAAAGTCCCATCTTAAAGAATTTGAAGCTTGATTTATCGAAATTCTTGGCCTTGCCACAATGCTATTTAAGTGAAATGGCCAAGCAAGAAATGCTGAAAAAGCCCGCACCAGAAACCTTGGCCATGTATTTTTCAATTCACTTACAAGCGCCTGCGGAAGGCCAGATGGCGGCCTATAGTGAGAGCATGCGGGTAAGCTTATTGCAATGGCTGAGTGAAAATCGCGAAAAACAGACCGTGTATGAGATTATGCAGTGGTTTGAAGAAAGTACGCGACTCTGGTCTAGCGTTGATTTATCCATGGCAGGTGCTATAGGACGAGCTTCTTGGGAGGCGCTTAAGGAGGATGCGGCAAGCCTACAGTACACCTTGGCGCAATGGCCAGAGCGCTTCGAGTCCTTAAATCGTTCCTGGAGCGAGCGTGCGGGTATGCGGATTCGCACCGTGGCGCAGGCCAAGGGCCAAGAATACGATGAGGTCCTAGTCTTTGATGCGGACCGTGAGGGATTTACTGGGCAAGCGGGTGAATTAGCCCGCAATCAGATTTATATTGCTATGACGCGAGCTAAGAAACAGCTGTACTTTTTACCGTTGGAGAGTCGGCGTGTGATGGCTCAAGCAGGGGGGCAAGGTCGTGTAGGTGGTGATGCGCAAGAGGATATCGAGGCAGACATAGTGCGAGAATTGACCGCAAGCCCAACATCAGCTACCCCTCAAGCGGACGAGAGTTTGGATAGTACGGCTAATAGAGCAAATCATGTCACTAAAAGCGTTGCTGCTTCTGATAAACATCCGCTCAAACGCCAGGCCCTAGCGGAGTTGGCGCAGATTAAAGAGAATTTATTAAAGCGAGGAGGGTGAGAAAATCCGTTCTGTTTATAAAAAATGGTGACCGTATACACACAGTCACCATCTGCTAAGTGCTCAATACGCTAAACTTTACAAGCTAGGTATTAAAGCGAATATTAAGCTCGCTTCGAAGTAGAGTCACCTAAGTTACAAAGTACGCTTGTTAATAAACAGCCTTCTACAGCTAGCGCATTCGCTTATTGTTCAACGAAAGCACGCTCAACTACGAAGTCACCAGGTTTCGAGGTATTACCCTCAACCATATTGTGCTCTAAGCAAGCTGCACGTAAATCGGCCAACATCTCTGGACTACCGCAGATCATCACACGGTCTTCTTCGGGATTAAAGCGTGGCACACCTAAGTCCTCAAAGAGCTTACCGTTCTTAATCAAATCCGTAATCCGACCTTCATTACGGAAGGGCTCACGGGTGACGGTTGGGTAGTACTTGAACTGATTGCGCACCATCTCGCCTAAGTACTCATCGTTCTGTAGGTCTTTCGTGAACAAATCGTAGTAAGCTAATTCATTCACTTGACGCACACCATGCACCAGAATGACTTCCGAGTATTTCTCATAGGTTTCAGGGTCACGTGCAACGCTAAGGAACGGGGCTAAGCCAGTACCCGTGGATAACATATATAAGCGCTTACCTGGTAATAGATAGTCTAAGACAATCGTACCTGTTGGCTTACGACCAATAATTATCGAGTCACCAGGTTGAATATGTTGTAGACGCGAGGTGAGAGGGCCGTCTTGTACTTTAATACTCAAAAACTCAAGATGGTCAACATAATTAGGGCTCGCAATACTATAGGCACGTAGTAGCGGTTTGCCATCGACCATTAAACCAATCATCGTGAAGTGACCATTCTTAAAGCGCAGGGCCTGGTCACGTGTTGTAGTGAAACTGAATAAACGATCGGTCCAGTGATGCACACTAAGAACCTTACCTTCGAGAAATGCTGAAGACATATGAATACGACCTAAATTATAAAAAATAATAAGCTTATTATACTGAATCGTAAAAATAAGCCTTTGTAATAAATCAAATAATGAATCATTTATATGATTTTAGCGAAAATTTCGGTATATTAATGACGTTGAGGGAAAATACTCGACTTTTGACGTGCCACCACACTTTGCCTTTCGAGCCAGAGCTATCAGGCATGAGGAAATATTTCAAGACGTATAAAATGACGTAGAAGGTTTTAAACAATGAAATTAAAGCAATGGTGTTTAGGTTTATCCATGTCCTTGGCGACGATTTTTACTCAGGCGCAAGCGGATGATAAAGTCATTCGAGTAGGTGAAATTAATAGTTATAAGACGATACCTGCCTTCTTGGAGCCGTACAAGAAAGGTATCGAACTTGCGGTTGATCAGATCAATGAATCGGGTGGTATTCATGGCAAAAAACTTGAAGTGATTCTGCGTGATGACGGTGGCAATCAAGGTAGTGCGATTCGTGAAGCGCAGTCCTTGATTACGCGCGATAAGGTCGACCTATTGGCAGGTAGTTTCCTCTCGCATATTGCCTTAGCATTAGCCGACTTTGCCCAGCAAAAGAAAATCTTTTTCCTTGCGGGGGAACCCTTAACCGATAAAATGGTCTGGGAAAATGGTAATCGTTATACCTTCCGCTTGCGTGACTCGACCTATATGAAAGTGTCTATGCTGCTCGATGATGCCGTGGCATTGAATAAAAAGCGCTGGGCCTTGGTCTATCCTAACTATGAATATGGTCAGTCAGCGGTAGAAAGCTTTAAGACCATGATGAAAGAGCGTCAACCTGATGTTGAGTTCGTCCTTGAGCAGGCAACCCCATTGAATAAGATCGATGCGGGAAGCGTGGTTCAAGCAATTGCCGATGCCAAGCCAGACGCGATTTTTAATGTGCTCTTTAGCACGGACTTAACCAAGTTCGTACGCGCAGGTAATACGCGTAAGCTTTTTGATAATGTATCGGTGGTGAGCTTATTAACGGGCGAGCCAGAGTACTTAGATCCGCTTGGTGAAGATACGCCAAAAGGTTGGATCGTGACGGGCTACCCTTGGTATGCGATTGATACGCCTGAGCATAAGGCTTTCCTTGAGGCTTATCAGGCCAAATTTAATGATTACCCACGCTTAGGGAGTATTGTGGGTTATATGATGGTGCAGTCGCTTGAGGCAGGATTGAAGAAAGCCAATGGTGTGACCGACCCTGAGACACTGATTGAAGCCTTCAAGGGCTTGGAATTAAGCACGCCTTTAGGTCCGATTACGTATCGTGATATTGACCATCAATCCACCATGGGTGCTTTTGTGGGTCGTACCGATGTGCAAGATGGCAAAGGCGTAATGGTGGATATTCGTTATGTCGATGGCAAGGATGTGCAGCCGAGTGATGAATATGTACGTCAATTACGCCCTGTCGATAAATAGCCAAACAATCGTAAAAACTCACCGAGCCATAGTCGATAAATCGCTGATAAAAAAGAATGGATATTTCTGGTTTAGTTGTACAACTTTTGAATGGTCTGGCTGAAGCCAGTTCCCTGTTTATGGTGGCTGCTGGCTTATCCTTAATCTTTGGGGTAAGTCGGATCGTCAACTTTGCCCATGGCTCTTTTTACATGTTGGGCATCTACCTCGCCTATTCTTTGACCGATGATTTCGGCCATGGTGTTTTAGGTTTCTGGGGTGGGGTGCTTTTGGCAGCGGTACTGACAGGCTTATTCGGTGCCATCATTGAGATCACGCTTTTGCGACGCATCTATCAAGCACCCGAGTTATTTCAATTGCTAGCGACTTTTGCCTTGGTCTTGATTATCAGTGACTTTACCCTATGGTTTTGGGGGCCAGAGGACTTATTGGGTCCACAAGCACCGGGATTGGAAGGTGCAGTCGAGATTTTTGGCCGCTATTTCCCAAGTTATAACCTACTGTTGATTGCAGTCGGCCCAATTGTCTTAATCTTACTTTCCTTCTTGCTCAGTCGTACACGCTGGGGCATGTTTGTGCGCGCTGCCACGCAAGACAAGGAGATGCTCGGCGCGCTTGGGGTGAATCAAGCCTGGTTATTTACCGGTGTCTTCACCCTTGGTGCCTTCTTAGCGGGCTTAGGTGCTGCCTTGGAGCTTCCGAATGAACCCGCCAGCTTGAGCTTGGATTTAAGTTTAATCGGTGATGCGTTCGCCGTCGTGGTGATTGGCGGTATGGGCTCAATTCCTGGCGCATTTGTCGCCGCTTTATTGATTGCCCAGGCCAAGGCACTCTGTGTCTGGTTAGGGACAGTGACGATGTTCGGTGTCCCTGTGAATTTTAGTCAATTAACCCTTGTTGTTGAGTTTGTCTTAATGGCGCTGGTTTTAATCTTCCGCCCATGGGGACTGCTCGGTAAACCGCAAGAAAAATCACGTAACTCGGCGCCGATTGAAGCGCCCTTACGTAAAGCAGATATGCGCTTAAAACTAATCGCCATCGGTGTTTTTCTTGTCTTGGCGGTATTGCCACAATTGACTGATGGTTATACCATTGTGCTCTTGCAAGATGTCTTAGTAGCGATTTTATTTGCCGCGAGCTTGCACTTTATTTCAGGTCCCGCGGGCATGCATACTTTTGGACATGCGGCTTATTTTGGCATCGGTGCTTATGCGGCAGCGGTGTTCACTCAGCAGAATATTCCGATGGAGCTGAGCTTTGTCTTAGCACCAATCGTGGCGGCCTTCGCGGCGCTGATCTTTGGCTGGTTTAGCGTACGTTTAACAGGTATCTATCTGGCTATGCTGACCCTAGCATTTGCCCAAATTGCTTGGTCAGTTATCTTCCAATGGGATGGTTTTACGGGTGGCTCCAATGGCTTAATTGGTATTTGGCCAAGTGCTTGGTTAGAAGACCCAAATCATTACTATTATTTCAGTTTAGTGGTCGTGGGCTTAAGTTTAATTGCTTTGCGTCACATACTCTTCTCACCCTTCGGCTTTGCTATGCGGGCAGGACGAGATTCTGAGCCACGTGCATTAGCGATTGGGATTAAGGTCCGACGTATACAGTGGCAGGCGTTTATGATTGCTGGCCTATTTGCGGGCTTAGCAGGTACCTTATTTGTCTTTTCAAAAGGCAGTGTCTCTCCCGAAGAGCTTAGTGTTGCTCGTTCGGTCGATGGCTTGGTCATGGTCTTATTGGGGGGTATTCAATCCTTATTAGGGCCAGTGATTGGCGCCTCGGCTTATACCTTATTGCATAACTATGTCTTAGGGATCACAGAGTATTGGAAAGCCTTATTTGGTTTTATTATTTTACTCTTGGTCCTATTATTCCCTATGGGTATTGCGGCGATTCCTGGACAGATACGCGAACGCTTTGCTTTGCTTAATGCGACAAGCAACAAGGTGTAAATGATGAGTGTATTGTTCACTAACAAGCGGATTACTGGCGTATTGGCGTGCTTGATTAAAGTACGCTTAAGTCAATTGAGGAATGAACCCTAGATGAGCTTATTAATTGTTGATGATTTGAGTAAGGCTTATGGTGACTTCTGGGCGGTAAGCCATGTAAGTTTCAGTTTGGAAGCAGGTCAGATGCTGGCCTTAATAGGACCTAATGGCGCTGGCAAGACCACCACATTTAATATGATTGGTGGCCAAGCCACTGCAAACAATGGTTCGGTTAAATTTAAAGGTGTTGAGTTATTAAACTTATCGGCACAAGCGATTTGGGCTTTAGGAATTGGGCGTACCTTCCAGATTGCGGCGACATTTTCCTCACTGACGGTGGTGGAGAATGTGCAACTTGCCTTGCAATCCCATGCTGGTCTGATTCATCGCTTAAGCGCAGATGCACCGAGCGCTTTGCGAACTGAAGCCATGGCTTTATTAGCCCAAGTGGGCATGCAGGAGCAGGCCGACCGCCCAGCGAGCGAGATTGCCTATGGTGATGTAAAGCGCTTGGAACTGGCTGTGGCATTAGCCAATCAACCGCAGTTATTGCTGATGGATGAGCCCACGGCGGGAATGTCTCCCAAGGAGCGGGTGCAGATGATGGCCTTGACTCGAGATATCGCTAAGCAACGTAATATGGCGGTCTTATTTACTGAGCATAGTATGGATGTGGTATTCACCTATGCCGATCGTATTATTGTGATGGCCGCGGGTAGCCTAATTGCTCAAGGCACGCCTGAAGAAATTAAGCATAATCAGGCGGTGCGAGAAGTCTATCTGGGTAGTACGCAAATTGCAGAAGGGAGCAGCAATCATCAAGATTCCAGAGCTAAGTCTGCGAGTACAGAGCAAATTGAACAAGGGCAAGGAGGGCAGCATGAACCAAGTTGATCAGAGCATGGATCACGCAGACTCCTTATCAGAACAGACTGCTCGTGCCGTCGTGCCCAGCAGTCAAGCACATGATTTATTACGCGTTGATAATCTGAATGCCTGGTATGGCGCTGCACATATTCTCTTTGATGTGAGCCTATCGG
>CAZIKJ010000370.1:0-4390 GCA_964539685.1 uncultured Pelistega sp. | reverse complement strand
GTGCAGATATTACTTAAAACCACGCTTTGTCTAGGCTGAATTGCACTAGCAATGTTACTGAAAAAGTGATGCGAATGAATCCTGAACATATACTCACCTTAGATGCTTTACCAGCTAACTCAAGCGCCATCATCACTGCAGTGAGAGGGCAGGGGGCTTTGCAGCAGCGTTTTTTTGATATGGGTTTTATTCCTGGGGCACAGCTTGTGAAGGTGTGCTCGGCGCCCTTGCTCGATCCGATTGAAGTACGGATTATGGATTATGCCGTGTCTTTGCGCCGCCAAGAAGCGCGGATGGTGGAAGTCAAAATAATGTAGTCAGTTTGGCTATGTGGTCAAGGGCGCGAGTGCTGTCAATGAACCGAACGTTGCTAATCGGATGAATGCGGTCAGTAAGGCGAATAAAGCCAGTGTAGTGACTATAGCAAGTGAATAGAGAATAGTACATGATTAAAATAGCGATTGCAGGTCAACCGAACTGTGGTAAATCAACGATTTTCAACATGATGAGTGGGGTCAAACAATATGTAGCTAACTACCCTGGGGTGACGGTTGAGAAGAAGAGTACTTTACTGCGCTATGAGGATCACGAATTTGAATTAGTGGATCTGCCCGGGACGTACTCCTTCAGTGCCTTCTCTAAGGAAGAGCAAGCGGCGATTAATTTCCTTATCGATGAGAATCCAGACTTTATCATTAATGTGATTGATGCTTCCAGTCTTCAACGCAGTCTCTATCTCACTTATCAATTGCTTGAAATTGGTAAGCCTATGCTGATTGTCTTAAATATGATGGATGTAGCCAAGCGTCGTGGTATTCAGATTAACACGCAGGCGCTTGCGGATAAATTCAATGTGCCAGTGATTGAAGCCGTGGGAGCGAAGGGGATTGGCAAGGAGGCGATGCTTGCGGCGATTAGTCAGTTTGCCGCTCACCTTAGTGCAAGCCTACACCCCAACTCAATGACATCATCAAGCAACTATCAATTACCGTACCCTAAGCTAGAGCCGGCTATTCAAGCGCTTACTAAGCGCCTGGATGCGGAATTACAGAGTTCAATCTCCACGCGTTGGTTAGCGCTCAAACTAATTGAGAAAAACCTTATCGTTCAAGAGAAGTTAGTGCAAAGTTCACCACGCGTAGCTGAGCGCATCCAGCAGTGGGAGGGGGCGTTCGGCCAGCAGCTTGTGCACTTGGATATTAATGCCATCATCGCGACAGAGCGTCATCAGGCGGCTAAGGCACTTTGTGCTGAGGTGCTGCAAGATCCTGTGCATAAGCGTACAACACTCACAAGCTATATTGATAAGTTTGTGCTCAATCGCTGGCTCTCTTTTATTATTTTAGGCTTGGTAATTTTTGCTACGTATGAACTCTCGATTGTTAAGGGTTATGAAATCACTAACTATACTTGGCCGTATCTCGCTAGCGTAAAGAATTACATAATCTCGCTTTTGCCTCAAGCACAATTTGTTGAAGTACCGCTGATTACCGAGTTTATTGTGTGGCTGGTGAATAGTGCGTTCGCTTTATTGAACTATATCCCCATCTTCCTGATCTTATTTGCGATTATTGCGGTCTTGGAGGATACGGGTTATATGCCGCGGATTGCCTTTATATTAGACAGGGTTTTCAATCGTTATGGTTTACATGGACAATCAACCTTGCCCCTGGTGCTTGGTGGTGCGTTCGTGGGTGGCTGCGCGGTGCCCGGTATTATGGCGACCAAAGGCATTGCCGATGATCGTGCGCGGATTGCCACCATTATGACTGTGCCATATATGAATTGCTTGGCCAAAGTGCCGTTCTATACTTTGCTCTTGGGCGCTTTTTTTGCCCCCTCCATGTCGCTGATGATGTTTTTTATCTCTACCGTGACATTCTTTATCGCCTTAAGTGTGGCCAGTATTTTGACCTTAACACTATTAAAAAATGAAGAAACTAGGCCATTCATTATGGAGCTACCTGCCTATCATTTACCCACGCTTAAAGGTGTGATGCTGCGTTCATTGCAGCGGGTTTGGCTCTATATCCACAAGGTTGGCACGATTGTAATGGCGGTGGCGGTGGTCTTGTTCGTACTGTTGCAATTCCCAGGGATATCAAGCGAATCGAAAGTGAGGATCGATGAAAAAGTTGCTGTCTTGCTTAATAACTATGGTGCAGCAATTAAGGATTCCCCTCACGCACAACAAGTAGGTGATACGCAGGCTATATTCCAACTTATTAATGTGCATAATCAATTTCGAGCCGAGCGTATGACGGTTGCCAGTTCTGCGGATAAGGTAAAGGCGCTTGAAGTACGCTTTGCTCAAGAACACCCAGAACTTTTTAAATTCATTAAGCCGAGTACGCCTGATGAGCGCTTAATTAATCGCCAGATTCGTGTGCTGGCGCAGCAGGGACAACTTTTACAGAACGAGATTAAGAATCAGCGAATTGAGAATTCCTTGCTCGGTATGTTTGGTCGTGCTTTAGAGCCTATCACGCAATGGGCGGGGTTTGATTGGCGCATTAATGTGGCTTTTCTAAGTTCTTTTGCGGCACGTGAGAGTGCGGTGGCGACCATTGGCTCGATCTATGAAACCGGTAAGGCGGAAAGACCAGAAGAGGCTTTTGGCGGTGAGACCGCAGGTTATACCGCCTTACATGCTGTGTCGATGCTGATTTTTATGATTTTTACACCGCCCTGCATTGCGTCTATGGTGGTGCTCAAACTCAATGTGCAGTCGTATAGGTTAATGAGTGTAGCGATTGCCATGCCTTTTGTCTTGGGCTTAGTGTTTGCCTCGACCTTCTTTACGCTCGGTAATTATTTGGCATGGAGCGGGGTAGAAACCATGGGGTATTTCTATTGCACCATTGTTAGTCTCACGATTCTCTTAGGGCTGATTAAGCGGCCGCTATCCTGTTCGGTTTCTGAACAGTTAAGCGCTGAATCTTCGGCTCAGGCTTAGTGTAATCAACGCTACCTGCAGCGATTCAATCAGTCAATTTATTTTAAACTTAAGGTTAATCAAATGAAAAAACTACTATTTAGTATCGCCTTGTTCTCTACGTCATCTCTTGCGTTGGCGCATACACCGCTGCTGTCATGCTTTGTTGAAGGCGATGGTACCGTAACGTGCGAGGGGGGATTTAGCGATGGCAGTAGTGCGAGCGGAGTGAACTTTTACGTAGATCAGGGTGGTAAAAAAGTGATTGAGCAAAAGTTCAACGAATTAAATACGGTTAACTTTCCTAAGCCGGCCGACTCCTACGAGGCGGTCTTCGATGCAGGGGAGGGACATAAGGTGATTATTAAGGGCGACAAGATTAATTAAGGGTGCTTCATTCAATGGTGCCTAATTAAGAGTCAATACTTTATAGATAATGTATGTTCATCCGGTGCCGGATTGACTAGCCGAGTTGGTTATATAGGGTACATATGGCTAGTGTCGGCTTCATCAAACCAGGCCCATTAAGCCAAGCCCATTAAGCCAAGCTCATCAAGTTAAGACCATCAAGTTATGACCATTAGACCAGGCGCATCAAACCAAGCGTGCGATGTTTTGAACCAAGAATTCATCGCTATATTTTTAAGGACAGCAAGAATGCATAAATTTATAACACTCAGTGCCATGCTATTGGCGTTGACGGCAGGTAGCGCACAAGCGCATTTTCAGATGCTTTACACACCCGAGTCAGCCTTAAGTCAAGGCGCGACGATTCCGCTCAAAGCGGTGTTTACGCATCCCTTCGCCGATGAACATACGATGGATATGGCTAAGCCAGAAGGTTTTTACGTCGTGCATAAGGGTAAGCAGACTGATCTTTTAGAGAGTCTACAGCCAATTGAATGGACAGGTAATGCGAATAAGGGGGCCGCCTTCAGTACAGACTATAAAGCGCGTGCGATGGGGGATCATCTCTTCGTTCTCACGCCTGCACCTTATTATGAGGCCAATGAAGATGCCTATATTCAACAGATTACTAAGGCAATGGTGAATGTGGCTGGTCTACCAACAGACTGGGATAGTGAAATGGGCTTGAAGGCAGAGATTGTGCCTTTAACCAAACCGTATGCCATTTGGGCGGGTTCGACTTTTACCGGTATGGTGAAGAGTCAGGGTAAGGCAGTGCCATATGCCGAAGTCGAGATTGAGTATTTGAATACGCCGATTGATATTGACCAGAATAAGACAGGAGCTTTAATCGTTAAAGCACCGCAAGATAGCTTTGTAACCTTGGTGGTTAAGGCCGATAGTCATGGAGTCTTTACTTTCGGTATCCCGAAAGCGGGTTGGTGGGGGTTTGCGGCGTTGGGTGTAGGACCAGATACCGAATTTAAGGGTAAGGAATTAAGTCAAGATGCAGTGATTTGGGTACAAGCTAAAGAGATGATGAAAGAG
>CAZIKJ010000369.1:0-3968 GCA_964539685.1 uncultured Pelistega sp. | reverse complement strand
GGTATGTCACGTTTTCTGGGTCCAATCGCTGGTATTGCGGCGGGTCTAGGTATTGCAGCATTGCTCTCTAGCCTAGGTCTTGGCGGCGCATTACTAGAGTTCCTCTCTAGTGCCATCCTTATCGGTTTAGTGATTTTCGGTATTATGTTTATCGTTCGTCGCCTACGTGGTGGTGCACAGCGCCCAGCCTTCCAAGGTGCAGGTCAAGGTACTGGCCCAGGTGCGATGCGTCATAGCGATAATCTACGCACACCAGAACCAATGCAACGCAATGATTTCGGTGCACAGAATACACAGTCGAACTCACAGCCTTTTACTCCAGCAAGTGCTTCAATTCCAGCGGCAACTACTGAAGTGGCCCAACCTGTTGATACGAGCTGGTATATTCCTGCTGACTTTAATACCGTGGCCTTTTTACAAGAAGCCAAGAAGCAATTTGCTCATGTTCAAGCGATTTGGGATAAGGGCGATGTAGAGCAATTACGTGGCTATTTAACCGATGATTTGGTGAAAGAATTATCACCACAGATCACTGAGAATGCGGGCCGTACCAAGACCGATATCGTTCTGCTGAATGCTGAGTTATTAGGTATGGAACAAGTGGCTGACGGTCACCTAGCGAGTGTGCGCTTCTCGGGCATGTTACGTGAAGAAGCCAACCAAGCAGCGTTCCGCTTTGAAGAAGTGTGGAATCTGTACAAGACCGATAATAGCGGTTGGTTATTAGCGGGTATTCAGCAGATTCCTGTTGAGAACTAAGCCAGTAGCTACGCTGGTAACTTAGTGATGTAAGTGACTTAATACTAGATTACTTGATATCAGCGCTATAGATAGTCAAAGCCTCACAGCATTGCATAATATGTTGTGAGGCTTGTTTTTCTTCATGCTCTTGTTGTGGCGCTTTTATGGTTAGGTGAGTGCTTGGCTAGACTTGACAGGATATAATTAAGTCTTTATTTTGTCCTTGTGTATTAAGGAGGTACTATGTCACTTGCTGAACAAATTAGGCCCATCACTTATTTGAAAACGAGCGCTGCGGAGATCGTTAAAGAGTTCGCTGAAAATCCTGAGCCTATTATCATCACTCAGAATGGTGAAGCTAAAATGGTGGTTATGGATATTCATGAGTATGAGAAGCAACAAGAGACCATGGCACTCCTCAAACTACTTGCCTTGGGACGGAAAGAGTTTCAAGAAGGCAAGTACAGCGATGTAGAAACTTTTCTTGACGAGATGGATGATTAATCGTGTCACGCAAGCTTGTAGTTTTAGATAGCGCGAAAGAAGAGTTTATAGACATCAAATCCTATGTGCAAAGAGATTTTGGTGATTTGACGTGGAATAAAATCAATGCTGAGTATAAGGATGCCTTTAGGCTCATCAAGAATGAGCCCGATTCAGGCAGCCCAATTGCGCTCTTGAAAGATCTTGGTATCAATAATATTAAGTATAGACTTGTGAAGCAGACACGCATTGTCTATGAATATGATGACAGACTTATCTTAATTCATATGTTTATAAGCACCAGAAGGGATTTTGCCACACATCTACTCAAGCGTCTTTTTCGCTAGGCATTCACTCCACAAGTATAAGCTGTGCGGACAGCAGACCCAAGAAAATAAAGAAGTCCCTTAGTTCAATCTAGGCTATGCGCCTAGCATGCTTAATTGACATTCTCTCCGCCTTAAAAGATGGGGGCACGACGAGTCTGGATATACTTTTCCCCCTTGTATGCCGAATCAGCCGAATTTCAGCATGCTCTTGTTGTGGCGCTTTTATGGTCATGCTAGCGGGCGGGGCGAGTCAGATTTCTGTTAAACTAAGCAGTATCTTTTTAATGATTCATGCTATACGGACTTCTATGTTTCCCTCTCTCTTCAATCCTAAACAACTTGCTATTCGTGTTCTCAATGCCATGCTGGTCCGTGAGCCATGGGCTTTAGAGAAAATTGCTGCCCATACAGGCAAGACAATTCGATTGAATGTGTCAAAGTATACGATTCGTTTAGCGATTGAGGCCGATGGCACAGTATCGCAAGCAGCAGATGATGTCGTGCCGAATGTGACCTTAAGTATTAATGATGCGAGCCTTAAGCAATTGCCCGCAGCGATTAGTCAGAAAGCGAGTATTGATGAATTGGCCTCCTTGCTTCATATCGAAGGTGATGCCGGCTTAGCGCGTTTAGTCTCTGAACTCGCACGAGACTTACGTTGGGATATTGAAGGTGAATTAAGTCAAATTGTCGGTCCTTTTATGGCGACGATGATTGTGAGTAGTCTCAAGAAGGTGAAGGATACAGGACAAGACATGGGTACACGTGGTGTAGCCAATATTACGGAGTACCTCAGCCATGAGAGTAAGATTTTAGTGCCCGCTGTTATGATGCGTGGTTTAAGTGATGATATCCAAGAAGTATCTGTGCGCTTACAAAAAATCGAACAAACACTTAAGCGCGTACAAGCGAAGCTCCCTGCCGCTAAGGGAACGAAAACACTATGAGATTTCTGCGTTTAATTAGAATTTGTTTTATTGCTTTTCGCTATGGCTTGGATGAGCTTGTGCTGAGCAGTATTCACCATCCCGTGGCGGCATTTTTATTAAAATTTGTGCGTTTTGGTCGTAAACACAAGCTGCCGCGTGGACAACGCTTGCGTGAAGCCCTTGAACAGCTTGGCCCCATCTTTGTTAAATTTGGCCAAGTGATGTCTACTCGTCGTGATATCGTGCCCTTAGATATTGCCGATGAATTAGCGCTTTTACAAGATAAGGTACCGCCTTTTGACCCCGCCTTAGCCGTTAGCCAGATTGAGAAATCTTTAGGTAAACCCATTGATCAATTATTCGCTTCATTTGAGCGTGAGCCCTGCGCTTCAGCTTCGGTTGCACAGGTGCATGTAGCGTATTTATTTGATGGCCGTAAAGTGGCAGTGAAGGTTTTGCGTCCAGGTATGCTTAAGGCCATTGAACGTGACTTAGCCCTGATGCGTTCGTTTGCCAGCTTAGTGCAAGGCTTTATGCCCGATGGTAAGCGTCTTAAGCCGAAAGAAGTGGTCGCTGAATTTGACCAATACTTGCACGATGAGCTCGATCTACAAGTTGAGGCAGCGAACTGCAGTCAGTTGCGTCGTAATTTTATCGAAGCTAAGCGCGATGGGCTTTTGCTCGTGCCGGAGGTACATTGGGAATACAGTACTTCTTCAGTCTTCACCATGCAATGGATGGAAGGAATTCCAATTAATCGTATCGATCAGCTGCGTGAGCATGGGGTAGATATTGAGAAGCTTGCGGTGATGGGTGTGGAAATTTTCTTTACACAGGTTTTTGAAGATGGCTTCTTCCATGCGGATATGCACCCAGGCAATATCTTGGTATCCCTGGAGCCTGAGAGTTTTGGCCAGTATATTGCGGTGGATTTTGGCATTGTTGGTTCCTTATCCGATTTTGATAAGAACTATTTAGCGCAGAACTTTTTGGCCTTTTTCCGCCGTGACTATCGTCGTGTTGCGCAGTTGCATATTGAGTCAGGTTGGGTGCCCGCTACGACTCGTGAAGAGCAACTCGAAGCAGCTATTCGCACCGTGTGTGAGCCGCATTTTGACCGACCACTTTCTGAAATTAGTTTGGGTCAAGTACTCATGCGTCTATTTCAGACCTCACGTCGCTTTAATGTAGAGATTCAGCCGCAGTTAGTCTTATTGCAAAAAACCTTGCTCAATATTGAGGGTATGGGACGTGAGTTAGACCCTAATCTTGACCTCTGGAAAACCGCTAAACCTTTCTTAGAAAAATGGATGTGGCGCCGAGTAGGGCCGCGTGGCTTTGTTGAGCAGATGAAGAAAGAAGCTAGCCAATGGTCGGATATTCTGCCTGCAATTCCGCGTCTCGTACATAAGAACTTGAATAAGGCCGATCACGCTAAAGAACTGAATGAAGAGTTAAAGCGCATGCGCCGTATACAGAAGTGGCA
>CAZIKJ010000368.1:0-3430 GCA_964539685.1 uncultured Pelistega sp. | reverse complement strand
ATTTATATACGCATAACTATATTTTAAAGTTTAAGGATAATCAATGAATCACCCACAATCCGCCATCTTACCTGATGATTGTAAATCAGGTGTGTTTATTGAAGCCGATCTTATTGCAGACAAAGCTGCTTTACTGCAAGACGCTTGCAACAAGAGTCTACGCGCTGCGCAATCTTTCCAAGAGCAATTCCCTGAGACCTTAATTGGTTTAACCATTGGCTTTGGTTCAGAACTCTGGCAACGTTTTAATCGTCCGCTTGAAGCGAAAGAGCTCAAGCCCTTTCGTGCACTAGGTAATGGATTAGCGCCAGCGACTCAGCACGATCTCATGATCCATATTCAATCTCTACGCCAAGACGTCACGATGGGGCTTGCACAAGCCGTTACTGATGCTTTTGCAGAAATCTGGCAAGTCGCTCATGAAACCCATGGTTATCGCTTAATTGAAAATCGTGGCCATGATGGTTTTGTCGATGGTACTGAAAATCCTAAAGATGATGACCGTGCTCTCGCCGCTGTTATCGCTGACGGTTTAGATGATGCGGGTGGTAGCTATGTCTTATTGCAAAAATATCGACATGACCTCAAAAAATGGTCTCATAGTAATTTGCAACAACAAGAGACCTGCATTGGTAGAACTAAAGCAAGTGATGAAGAATTAGAAGACCGTGCTGTTGATTCACATTTAGATCGCACTGACCTGTCGGAAGACGGTTTGAGTTTAAAAATTCTGCGCCGCAGCCTACCCTATGGTCAACTCACAGGTGAACATGGCCTGATGTTTATCGCCTACTGTAGCCGCTTACACAATATTGAAGCTCAGCTTCTTAGTATGTTTGGAGAGACTGATGGCAAAGTTGATTTAATCTTAACGCATCTTACTACAGCAATCTCAGGTGCCTATTACTATGCACCAAGTGTTGAGCGCTTGCAAAACTTGCATGCTTAATAATTGAGTGCTTGATAATTGAGTGCACAGTAATTGAGTGCACAGTAATTGAGTGCCAAATAATTATTCGCAATGGTAAAAGCCCTTAGTGAATTTTCTATCGAAAAATCGCTAAGGGCTTATTTAATGACACACAATACGATTAGCTTTGTTGTAAAACCTCTGTAATCGCTGCAGTAAATTGTGTCTCTGCCTCAATATTACTGATATGCGATGCAGGAACGCTAACAACGGTAGCGCCGGCTACTTGATCAGCAATCCATTGCGCATCCGCAACTGTCGTGACAGGGTCAAACTCGCCACCAATTGACGTCAATGGCACTTGCGCGCTGGCTAATTCAGCACGTACATCAGCATCGGCGAGCACTTCACAGCACTTAGCATAGCCTTCAGCAGAAGTGGCACGTAATGTCTCGATTAATGGATTCACTTTATCAGCATGCTGCTCACAATACGCTGTGGTAAACCAGCGAGAGGCGGCACTATCGGCAACCGGACCCATGCCTTGTGCACGGACTAATTCTGCACGCTCAAGCCAGGCTTGTTGATTGCCAATTTTAGCCGCCGTATTGCACACCACGATATGATTAAAGCGTTCTGCACAGTTGATGGCTAACCATTGTCCTGTCAAACCACCCATAGAGATACCGCAGAATACCGCTTTATCAATGCCAAAAGCATCCAGTACAGCAATGACATCTTGCCCTAGATTCTCTAGCGTCCAATCTTGTCCTTCTGCACTTGATTGACCATGGCCACGCGTATCATAGGCAATAACACGATAGCTTGATGATAAGGCATCTATCTGTGGCTGCCACATACGAAAATCAGTACCTAAAGAATTACAGAAAATAATCGCCTTAGCATGTTCATCACCGAAAGACTGGGCAAATATATGATTGCCATCTTGTGTTTTCACTAACATGTTCTTATTCCTTATGCCTTTTTATGCTTTAACACGGCCATCGATTAATGGCGCACCGGTGAGAGATTGCAACTCATCCCAGCTTAAGCCTTCAACCATTTCGACCACAACAAAGCCTTGATCCGTCACATCGATTACTGCTAAGTCCGTATAGATACGGCTCACGCAGTTCAAGCCAGTTACAGGATAATCACACGCCTCAACAAGTTTAGGTTCGCCTTTCTTGGTCACATGATCCATAGTCACAAATACTTTCTTAGCACCTACGGCTAAGTCCATCGCGCCACCAACAGCGGGAATCGCATCTGGTGCACCTGTATGCCAGTTAGCTAAGTCACCATTCTGCGCAACTTGGAAAGCACCAAGTACACAAATATCTAAGTGACCACCACGCATCATAGCGAAAGAGTCCGCATGATGGAAGTAAGCGCCACCCGTTAATAAGGTAACAAATTCCTTGCCTGCATTAATCAGATCTGGATCGCGGTGAGCCTCATCAGGTGCTGGACCCATACCCAATAAACCATTCTCACTATGCAGAAAGATTTCTTTATCAGCATCAAGGTAATTCGCAATCTTAGTCGGTAATCCGATGCCTAAGTTGACATACGAACCTTCAGGGATATCTTGAGCAACACGTTGAGCAATTTGTTCACGATTTAAACGTTGGTAAGTCATATTAGGCTCCCTTTTTCAATTCAACAACATGTTTAACAAAAATACCTGGCGTCACGATATGCTCTGGATCTAGCTGACCTAACTCAAGCACTTCTTCAACTTGCGCAATGGTGCATGCCGCTGCAGTTGCCATAATCGGTCCGAAGTTACGTGCAGTTTTGTTATACACAAGGTTACCCCAGCGGTCGCCTTTGAAGGCCTTAATCAGGGCAAAATCCGCACAAATAGGATATTCAAGAACGTAGTTCTTACCGGCAATTTCGCGGGTTTCTTTACCTTCAGCCAAAAGAGTACCAAAACCAGTCGGTGTGAAAATGGCTCCTAAACCTGCGCCTGCTGCTTGAATACGTGCAGCAAGATTACCTTGTGGTACCAACTCTAACTCAACCTTACCCGCACGATAAAGTTCATCAAACACATACGAGTCGGCTTGACGTGGGAATGAGCAAATAATTTTCTTCACTTGCCCTGCTTTTAATAAAGCGGCTAAACCAATATCGCCATTACCCGCATTATTGTTCACGATAGTGAGATCCTTAGCGCCATGGGCAATTAAGGCATCGATTAATTCAGCAGGTTGACCCGCTGTACCAAAACCACCAATGAGGACTGTTGCGCCGTCATGAATCTTGGCGATTGCCTCCTGCATACTCAAGCTTGATTTATCAATCATGGGTTTTCCTTTTCCATTCGGTGAGATGATTTCTTTAGCACTTCTGCATCAATGTGAATCTATGTTCAGGTGCAAGTAGAATCAAAAAAACTTTTTTATAAACGCGAAATGACCTTGAATGCGAATCCAAGGTCATCTTTTAGTATCGTGTGAGTCCGCGATGTAGCAAGCATGACTTTGCTTAATAATTGGCATAGGGATGCTT
>CAZIKJ010000367.1:0-1703 GCA_964539685.1 uncultured Pelistega sp. | reverse complement strand
ATCGGTGGCCAAGGGCGAGGTGGTGGCCGTAATGGGGCGCAATGGCGCAGGCAAATCAACGACCTTGAAATCGATTATGGGTTTGATTGAGAATACCCAAGGTAAGCGCCAGTTTATGGGGCAAGAGATTAGCCAGTGGCCGGCGTATAAGATTGCGCGCTTAGGCTTGGGCTATGTACCTGAAGATCGCCGCATCTTTGCCAATTTGACGGTAGCAGAGAATCTCAGTGCTGGTGAGCAAAAGCCGCGCCAGTGGCCCGATGGTCAAGCTGCGCCACATTGGACGGTAGAGCAGCTGGTGAGCCTATTCCCGAACTTAGGGCATATGATGGACCGTCCTGGGACGCGAATGAGTGGGGGTGAGCAGCAGATGCTTAGCGTGGCACGCACGCTGATGGGCAATCCCTACCTTATCCTCTTAGATGAACCGAGCGAAGGCGTGGCGCCAATTATCGTTGAGCAGATGCGCGATATGGTCTTAAGCTTGAAGGAAAAGGGCGTAGGGGTTTTAATCTCTGAGCAGAACTTGGATTTCGCCTATGCGGTAGCGGACCGCGTGTATGTCTTAGAAAAAGGCCAAGTGAAGTTCTCTGGCACGATGCAAGCATTACGCGATAACACGCAAGTGCAAGAGAACTATTTGGCGATTTAGGTTTATTCAGCCTTACTGCGCAGGTGCTGCATCGACCTGCGGTGCCGCGCTTGCATCGACTGCTTGATCAAAGAGTTTTAAGCATTCTTGATCATTGGGGGCGCAGAATAGTTTGGCAAGTTCAGCATCACTCATCACTTGCTTATTGTTATTGAAGCTATCAATGCAGGCTTGATCACTTGGATCACATACGGATAAGGCAGGGTCAACAAGGTCCTGTTCTTGCTGTTGATGCTGAAGCTCCTTGATCGCTTCTTCCAATTCATGTCTCACTTTAATGCACTCCTGATCATCAGGTGCGCACTCTTGCGATTCCATGGCTGCGTCCAAGGCTTCATCTGCCGCGGCTTTGGCTGCTTCGCTTGCATCAGTAGCGTCAGTTTCTTCTGATTCGTAAGGAATGGCTTCTTCGTATTTTGATTCGAACAGTGTCTCAATCGCCTCAGTAAACCCATTCTCATCAAGTAGTTCGGTGGCTTTCTCGGCACGCATCATCAGCAGCATCTGGGCTTCATCTAGTCCATGCTCTACACCATTCACGCTGATTTTCTCTAAGGCACTAATGCTTTGTTTCTCAGGTGCTTTAGCGAGAACTTGGAGCTTAATGCGTTGCCCTTCTTTCTTGAAGAGTTCTGATTCAACAAGGCCTTGCTCAAAGAGTTCGCTGATATGCTTAAAATCGATCGTGCTTAAGTCCACAGGTTCAATCGTGTCATCATACTTATGGGTTAGGGCGGTGAACTTTGGTAAGAATTCAGCAAACCATTCCGCATTACCACTGATGTCCACGTTAACCCCATTAATCAAACTCATAATATAGGCTTCAACGTCAAAGTCAGGGTCAGTAAAACCAGAGAGCTTAGGCTGCAGGAAGTCTAACTTGACGCTCAGATCAGCGGAGCCCTTATCATTGGTCAAGCGAATTGGGCCATACGTTAAACTTGGTCCATGATTAAAGATAGCTAAGGCTAAAGCACCTAGCTTTAGTGATTGCTGCTGGATGATTTCTTCAGCTTTTGCTTCATTGAAGCCACTTGGGTCGGCAATTATT
>CAZIKJ010000366.1:0-4941 GCA_964539685.1 uncultured Pelistega sp. | reverse complement strand
CGCTGAATTGGCTTATTAACTTTCGCATATTGCACGATGTAACGGAAAATGAGCTCGCCTTCACGGCCCGCGTCACATGCGTTAATGACACCATCAATATCTTTGCGCTTAAGTAATTTAAGCAAGAGTTTTAAACGCTCGGTGGCTTTTTTATCAATCGGCTGAATATCAAATTCTTTCTTGGGGATGGCGGGTAGATGCGTAAATGACCACTTGCCGCGAACCACATCGTCAGGATTCACCAAGGTCAATAGATGCCCCACACTAGAAGAGAGCACGTATTGATCATTTTCAAAATAACCATCATGGCGTTCAAAACCGCCTAAAGCTCGGGATATATCCTGAGCGACAGAAGGTTTCTCGGCAATAATTAAGGTCTTGGTCATACAAATCCTGAGGTTTAAAATGTATCTCCTAGCAGCTTGTTCAGCCTTAAGGATATGAGATTATGTTGGTGATAATACGAGAGTGAAAACATAGTAGGCAAGTATTAAAGGGTAAATACTTAATATGTTAAGCAGACTCGTGCCCTAATACTATACCTAGGACGTATCGATTTTTCTGCAATGTAGGTTAAAACTTATGAGTTTGTCAAGCATTGTGAGAGAAAATCTGTTTTTAGTTTGTCTAGGTTTGAATGGAAGCGGGATGTCTTTAGGGGTATTTAGAGGGGCGTTTAGTTTGAGTGGGTGTTAAGCGCAAAGGAGTTCATATAGAAATATATTGATGTTTTTTAGGGTAGTACAGAAAGTGGCTAGGTTTGTCGCTGAAAAATTTGCTATAAACTTAGAAAGTACTTTACTATAAAGCCATGTTTTATCAGAGGGTGCCGTCAAGATTTAGCTTGTCGTGAGAGGGTGGGACAGTAACGCTTTGCTACTCATGAGAACACAACGCGATACAAACATACATTAAAAAGCAAAAAACACGAAGGGAAATCATATGCAAGAGGCTTTAGACACCAAGACTAAGGGTTTTTTAGGTGCTTCATCATGGGCAAAGTATTTAAGCTTGTTGGCTTTGCTTATAGGTGCGGGATTTCTGTCCAGTGGGGTGGTTACTTGGTTAGCCGCTAATTGGGCGGGCTTTTCTAAATTTCAAAAACTCTATGGTACTCAAGCGGTATTTGCCTTAACACTCTTACTCAGCTTAATTTTCTATTGGTATCAGAAGCGCAGATTGCAAAGTCAAAGTTATGCTTTGCCCAGTGCGGTAATGGCCTTTATTGGGGCGGTCTTGATCGGTGCTTTATTTGCCTTGATTGGGCAAACTTATCAGACTGGAGCTGATCTGTGGCAATTGTTTGCACTCTGGTCGGTCTTACAGATCCCCTTATTGTTGGCCTTGCCGAACGTGGCATCCTTCAGCTTATTGATGCTGACGAGCCATGTGAGCATGATCTTGTTAGCCAACGATTCAAGTTCAAGAGCGATGGGGGCGTCGACAATCGGGTTTACGCATATTGGTTTGGCACTTGTTTTTCTGGTGTTGAGTGAGTTGTGTAGTCGCCATTTGCACGATCAGCAGTGGCGAATTTTGCCTAAGCTTGCCGCTATTGGTGCAGCGGCGGCAATTTTCCTCAGCCTCATGTTGACGGGCTATGAATATGATACTAGCTATAGCTTACTAGGTCTCGCGATCGGCGCTCTAGGTATGTACATCTATCGTCAGTGGCGCTTTGACTTAGGTATCTTTGTTCTCAGCATGTTGATGACGGTGTTTTCGCTGTTGTATTTGATTATAAGCCGCTCACAAATTGATGATTTCGGCATGTATATCATCGCTTTACTCTTACTGGTTATGGGTATTGCCGGTGTCATTTATGGCTTAAGTGCTTGGCGTCAGAGGGTGCTTCAAGGTCAGGCTCAGAGCGAAGAAATTCCCTGGTTATTACAGGTATTCTTCCTGATCCTTGTGATGGTGGCTTCTTTAATTTTCATCTTGCTTTTAGCATGGAGTGCGGAGCTAGAGCGACTCTATCTCCCCGGTTTACTACTGATTGTTATTGGTTTAGGAGTAAAGCATCGTCACCGCTTGAGTGCTCAGCAAGTTGATGATAATCCACACGGAAATCAAGCACAGGATAAGGTTCTTGATAAGCAAGCGTCAGTGAATACGAGTGCTCTAATTGTGAATTTAATCGCCCAAGCTTTTATCGCCTTGGGCTTAGCCATGTTGTTTGTAGATACCGTATTTTTAAGCATGGATGGCTTTAGTGTGTTCGGTGCCCTGATCGGGATGCAAGGGGATGAGCTGAGTTTCGGAGTACCACTCAATGTTGTATTGTTTACTCTCTTGTGTGTGGCGCTCTTCTTCTTAGTTAAAGCCTCATGGTTACGTATTTTCGCCGTGGTTTTGTTTAGCTGGGTATTTTTTAGCCTCGTGTTACCGCCCTTGTATGCGGAATATATTTTAGGCTATAGCTACGCTGATCTGAATAGTGGCCTACAGTCCGATCAGGTGATTGTTAGAGAGTTGGTGTTTGTGCGCTCGTTGTGGCTTTTATTGGTGCCAATTTGTTTGTTCTTAGCTTATCGTTACCCTCAGCTAGGCCGCCGCAGGCGCACTTTATTCTGGGCCTTGAGTCTATACGTACTCGCCAGTTTTGTGTACGAAAATGCACGGTTTTCGATGTTAGGTGCTTTTGGTATGGGGTGGGCTGAGTTTGGAAGCATTGCACCTGAGCGCAGCGTGTGGTCTTATTTAGGTGGGGAGCTTTTCGTCGATCCTTCACTCTATAAGCTACCGTTCTATCTAACACTCATCGCGCCTGCTATGATTGCCTGGTTTGTGGGACGCTCTTTAGCATTCACACCTAGGGTATTGAGTACCTTAGTCGTCTTGCTCATTAGTATCTTGTGGTCTGGTAACAGTGCTGTACTTTTTGCACTCGCTTTATTGCTTGTGGCCTATCATATGCAGAGCTATCTCTTATTTGCGCTGGCCTTGGTAGCAGGTACGGGCTTTTTAGCCTTGCATTATTTCTCTATGCATATTCCCTTGATCTATAAGTCGTATATCTTATTGATTAGTGGCCTGATGTTATTGGTCTTATTGGGCTTATGGTATGTATGGATAGAGCGGCGGCAGGTGGCGGCACAGACAGTCCTAGGTCATACGGCCGCTTTTAGCCCCAAAGCCTATTATCTGCCTGTGAGCTTGATTGCATTAACTATAGTCATTGTTTTAGGTTTAAGTAATTTTAAAATTGGCGAATACGAACATGTTTTAGAGAGCGGCGAAACGGTGATTCTTGAGTTGGCGCCAGTTGACCCACGCTCACTCATGCAAGGTGACTATATGGAGTTACGCTTTGCCATCACTGATGATATTGAGCACGCGACGCGAGGTCAGTATGACCAAGATCGTGGCTATAACGTTGAGATGGCCTATAGTTCCAAAGGCTTTGCCTTATTGCGTAAGGACGAGCGTGGGGTGGCGCAGCTATGTCGTTTGAGTGAACATGTGCCTGAGGATTTTGGTGCGTGTACGCCAGGAATTATGATGCCCTATAAACGCCATACTTATTGGCCATTCATTAGCTTGCCATCACAGCAATATTTCTTCGCTGAAGGTGCTGAGCCGTATTTTGCTCAAGCGCGTTTTGGTGAGTTTAAAGTGACTAAGGATGGTGTCGCCTTACTTGTAGGTTTACGCGATAAGGACTTGCAGCCTATGCAGGCACCTGCGAATATGCAGGAATGGCTTGAGCATAATCGTGAAGAGCAGCAACGTGCTTGGGAAGAACAGGCTAGGGCTACTGAGGATTTAAGCCGAGCTGCTGAAGAGGCGGCGCGCGCAGCAGAGCAAGCCGCACTGAGGATGAGTCAGGAGGGAGCCGAGGCACCCGCTGTACCGCCGACTGATACCGCTGATGAAATGGCTCAGACCGCAACAAGTGTGGATAATACGAGTGGTAAGATAAGTGATCGTGGAGTAGATAACGCGAGTGATGAGATACGTGATCGTGGGGCAAACGCTCTTGATGGTGCCGATATACCAGCCAGTACACCAGCCCCGCCTGCCTTGACCGCACCGCCTAAGTTAGAGTTACAGTGATGCATTGTTATCGCCCTGTTGTAATCTTAAACCGCTGCGCCCACAGCGCAGTGGCCTGAGTCCAGAAGCTTTCTACGTGAGTCGCGACAAAAGGGGCAAAGCCTAGTGCCTGCCAAGCGTAGTATAGGCTGTTCAAGACATGATCGGTATCAATGGGATGGGCGTGATTCTGCTTTGAGAGCTTACGGCCCTGCTCATCACAGACTAAGGGTACGTGCATATAGCGAGGTATTTTAAAGTCAAAGTAATTGGCGATGCAAAGCTGTCGTTCAGTGGAGTCCATGATGTCTAGACCACGTACAATATCGGTGATGCCTTGGAAGGCATCGTCTAGCACCACGACTAATTGATAGGCGAATAAGCCATCGGCGCGCTGAATAATGATATCGCCTACTTCACGCTGTATATCTTGATATTGTGGACCTTGCCAACGATCAGTAAAGCTAAAGATACCCTCTGGCATGCGCAGGCGCCATGCACGTATGGGTTTATCAGTGCCTTGCCTGCAAGTGCCTGTGTAAGGGTATTGACCGTGCTCATGTAAACCGCGGGCGGTGGCACTATCAGCAATTTCTTTGCGGGTGCAGGAGCAGCCGTAGATTAGGCCACGTGTCTGTAAGTCATTAAAAGCCTGCTCATAGCGTGGTAAACACGATGATTGCCATATCGGCTCTTCATCCCAGTGCATACCGAGTTGCTGCAGTTGTTGCATGATCAGGGTGTCTGCGCCAGGGATAACACGAGGCGTATCAATATCTTCAATACGTAAAACCCAGTCACCACCATGAGCGCGCGCATCAAGATAGCTTGCCATCGCCGCAACGAGGGAGCCATTATGCAGGGGACCACTAGGGCTAGGCGCGAAGCGACCCCTATAAGGTG
>CAZIKJ010000365.1:0-2103 GCA_964539685.1 uncultured Pelistega sp. | reverse complement strand
AGCATTTGGGGTGGGATTGATACAGCGCTGTCTGGATGAGTCGCTAGCTTATGCAAACCAACGTGAGTCTATGGGCAAATCCTTAATGGCTCATCAGGCGATTGCCCATAAACTCGCTGAGATGCGTATGCGCCTAGAGGCAGCTCGTTTGCTGACGTATCAATCAGCCTGGCGCTTAGATAATGGGCTGAAAAATACGATAGAAGCTTCAATGGCTAAGGTGAATGCTGCAGATTCGGCGATGTGGGCAGCAACCGAAACGATTCAGGTATTTGGTGGTATGGGTTATTCAACTGAGTACCCAGCAGAAAAGCTGTTCCGTGATGCCAAGGTGCTGCAAATTTATGAAGGTACTTCGGAGATACAACGCAATATTATCGCGCGTGAGCTGATGTAATTCATCCTGTGAGGGCTTAAGAACGAGGTAAGTTTGTGGTTTAAAGTTAAAGAATAAGGTCAAGGTTATAAACAAGGACGAGGATAAGGATAAAAGGAAGATTATGAGTACGATAGATTCGAATGAAGTGGTAATTTTAGAGGCGGTACGCACCGCATTTGGTCGTCGTGGTGGAGCATTACGCGAGACACGACCCGATACCATGCTGGCCACAGCACTTGAGGCTCTTATTACCCGCTCAGGTATGGAGACTGCAATGGTTGGCGATGTTTTGGCGGGTTGCGTTAGTCAGGCGGGTGAGCAGGGTGGTAATATTGCACGTCAAGCGCTATTAGTGGCGGGCTTTCCAGAAACGGTACCAGGTGTAAGTATGAACCGTATGTGTGGCTCGAGCCAGTATGCGCTACATGCAGCTGCGCAAGCTGTGGGTATGCAGGATATGGATTTCGCCATCGGCTGTGGAGTAGAGAGCATGAGCCGCGTGCCGATGTTCTTAGATCTGACATTGGGACAGCGTGACTTTACGGGTTTTGATAGCCTGCATCCAAAATTAGTTAAGCGATTTGATATTCCGCATCAAGTTGAAAGTGCTGAGCGTATAGCGGATAAGTGGTCCTTAACGCGTGCTGAGTTGGATGATTATGCCGTTGAAAGCCATGCTCGTGCTAAGGCTGCTCGTGATGCAGGCCTTCATACAGAAATTGTGCCAATGCAAGGTGTCGATAAAGAGGGCAATGCCATCACCTTAGAGCATGACGAAGGTATTAGAGACACCATTGATAGAGCACGTATGGATGCCATGGCCCCTGTGTTCAGAACGCCTGAAACTGGAAAAGTGACAGCGGCAAACGCCAGTCAGATGTCTGATGGTGCGGCGGCAGTCTTGGTGGGCCGACATGGCATGGCTACTGAGTTAGGCCTTAAGCCTAAAGCAAAATTCCTTGCCCGTGTCGTCGTCGGTTCAGACCCTATCTTACAGCTCACCGGAATTATTCCTGCTACCCATCAAGCCCTGGCTAAGGCAGGTTTAACGATTCAAGATTTGGATTGGATTGAAGTGAATGAGGCATTTGCCAGTGTGGCGCTGAGCTTTGAGCGTGAATTTAAACCTAGGTCAGAAATTCTCAATCCTTGGGGCGGTGCTATTGCCCATGGTCATCCTCTAGGTGGTACAGGTGCAGGCTTAATGGCCAAGATGTTAGCAGGTTTACGCCATGTTGATGGTGAGCTTGGCTTACAAGTGATGTGTATTGGTCATGGTATGGCGACTGCAACGATTGTGCAGCGCTTGGGGTAGGTTATCGGGAGATGTGTATGTAAAGCGCATAGAATGAAGTTAGATCTATAATGCGCAGATAAATAGAAACCGCCTGATGATGAGTCAGGCGGTTTTTACTGTGGGACGAAGTCAATATATATATAGGTAAATAGGATGGACAAAACCAACAAAAGGTATTTTTTATATTGATTTAGCATGTTATATTTTTCATTAATTATAGGTGTCATTGGGTAATTTCGATACCTTCTAGATAAAGATCTAAAGATAACTATTGAGCTTAAATGGTGCGCACGTATGCATAAAACAATGCTAAAAAAATTACATATTAAGAAGTTTCGTGCTTTACGTGATGTTACTGTCGAGTTAGCAGATCATATTACTCTTATCTGTGGAAAGAACGGTACTTCTAAATCATCAATTCTAGGGA
>CAZIKJ010000364.1:0-1955 GCA_964539685.1 uncultured Pelistega sp. | reverse complement strand
ACGGATATTGCTCAGAGAAATACGTGCTTAGCTAGCTTGCGGGGTATTGAGGGAAGCGCAACGCGACAATGGTTTGGCGCAATGGCACAAGTTTTTCCTAGTCAATTAAAATTTAACTCACGCAACCGCCGACCACCACGTGACCCTGTTAACGTTGTCTTGTCGTTGAGTTATACCTTACTGCATTTTGAAGCTATGCGAGCGGCACATATAGCTGGTTTGGATCCATTAATTGGTTTTTACCATCAACCTAGTTATGGCCGTGAATCATTGGCATCAGATTTAATCGAAGGCTTACGTCCAGACGTAGACATGTTTGTGCTAAAGCTTTTCACAGATAAAGTATTGCGTAGTGAGTACTTTGGTTATGAGAAAGATGGGGCTTGCGTTATGCATAAGGCAAGCCGTAGTACTTTTTACCAAGTATGGGAGTTGCAAGCGCCAATATATCGTCGTTACTTACGTACGTATTGCCGTAATGTTGTCAAAAATTTTAAACAAAATCAACAATTATCACTGCAGTTTGCCACTATTGGAGATGATGATGAGCAGTTTGAATCATGAGTTTCGTACAGCTAAAGCAAAACTGGCCAAAAAAGCCTTATATATATTAAGCGAAGAGACCAGTTTGGTAACCTTTAAGTCAAATTGTTTAATTCTTCAGAAGCCAGAGATGGCGCTGCGTCGATTTCCCTTGGAACGCATAGACCGTATTATTGCCAATCAGAATGTGAAATGGTCGGGTAATGCAATTATGGCTACCTTGTCACAGAAAATTCCTATTACTTGGGTGACACGTGAAATGAAGACCGTTGGTCATGCTTCACCGCAGCAACTTTTTGACTGTGACCTCAATGATGTATGTGCTGCCATGGTTGAAAGTTATAACTGGCAAAATACGTATGATAATCTTCTGCGTTCCTTGCGACAACAGATAGTGAATGGGATATTTAAAGAGAAAGATCGTGACGACCCATTCGTTGAACATGCGTTTCGCGAGTTGCAACGCAGCTTTGTCTGTTTGAATCCGTTTGAAGGTCATCTTCCCGAAGGAATTCGTGCAGCCTGTGACAGTTATGTTGTTCAGCAGTTGTGCTCTGCTGACTTAAAACTGCATTACGTTGGGGTCGGGGGAGAAATATTGAATCTTGCGCATGATCTTAGTGAGTTATTATGGGCAACCATGAATATAGATACCTGCTTAACGATACAAGGCGAAAATTACGTGCAAATTTATGCTTTCCAAAAGTGGTTGAACAGCAATCCGTTTCTGATGGTAGAATGGTTGCGCCATATTCGAGTTAAACTTTCTCAGTGTAGGTACATATGGCTTTAAAAAAGAAATCTTGGCTAATTGCGTATGATATTAGTAATCCTAAGCGCTTGGGGCGAGTATATCGTCTTTTGAAAAAAGAAGCTTTGGCTTTGCAATATTCAATTTTCTACTATGAAGGTAATGTAGAGGAGTTGAAATGTTTGTTGCAGGATATTGAAGCTCGGATTAATCTGAAGGCTGATGATGTTCGCGCCTACCCAATTCCTGAGAAAATGCTCTATAATAGTCTAGGAAAAAGCACATTACCTGATGGTGTCGCTTTTTTCTCTGGAGTATGCAGTAATCTTGTAAATCTCTTAAGTGCACAGAAAAGTAATTCTCTTGAAACGTGAGAAATCTGTTCGCTTATAGAAGATGGTTTTTTGCAATATGTCACAAACATGTAATAAAAGCAGTATTTTTTGGGACCTTTTTTTTCAATGAACGAAAAACCCGCCAAACCCCCTTGCAAGCCATTGATTTTAAAGACGAAAAAAGAGACTGCTCTCTGAGACATAGCCCTGATTGAAAAGGGATTAAGACCAAGGCTGAAAATCTTGAAGTGGAGCATATTCCCTCTGAGACATAGCCCTGATTGAAAAGGGATTAAGACAAATTCCTTTTCAAAGGACCCTAATTC
>CAZIKJ010000363.1:0-11589 GCA_964539685.1 uncultured Pelistega sp. | reverse complement strand
TGTGCATTGACCCAGTCTTCCACCGTCACTACGGGAAAGCTATTGCCCCACGGTTTATTAGTCTCAGGATTAATGCTCGCAGGGCCTGAAGAGCCAAAGCACGAACCAAGATTGTTCACACCAATGACAAAGAAGATATTCGTATCAACAGGTTTACCAGGGCCGACCATATTGTCCCACCAACCGATATCTTTCGGATTATCAGGATTGATACCTGCAACATGATGAGAAGCGTTCAGAGCATGACAAATTAAGACTGCATTGCTCGCATCAGCATTCAATGTGCCGTAGCTTTCAACTGCCAGTGTATATTGATTAATAACTTGTCCGCTGGATAAAGCAAGCGGCTCCTTGAAGTCCAGATATTCAGGATTCACCAGGCCAACGCTAGAAGATGGAATAGAATTAATGTGGGATGTAGATTGTGATGGAGCCATTTCAGGACCTCTTTAGCTGGATTTTTAAGCGCCCGCAAGCAGATCAAGCAAATCGGCGCACAATAGAATCTTTCGATTTTAACACTTTTTCCCCTAAAAGGAGGTTAAGACTTTGGGCGGGAGTCAATTTAGCGAAATCTGCAGTACTTTACTTTTCTTATAGTCTTCACCTTGTTGGCGAGCGCACCACGGCCTTTTTCCCAATAATTTCCTAAGCATCATGACCGTTGATTAAGGTATCCGCACACTGTTTAGGAACTTCTCCGCATCGCCTGTTTTATCATCCATATTTGAGAACGCATAGGCAAACATCAAGTAGTCTTTATTTAAAATAATCCGCACATTAATGGTATTACTCTTGCCTGCATGAGAGAGTATGTTGCTTAAGCGATAATCATGGACCTTGTCTAAGGTGTCATCTTCGGACAATTGAAGAATTTTCTGCGTATACACAAGCAAATCTTTCACAAGTTGCTGCGCATTGTCTTGCGGCGTGAGACGGTAATAGTTAAGGCGATAGACTTGCTCACCTTGTGTGTATACCTGCCCCTCAAACGCAATACTACGCTCACCCAATTGCAAAACCTGTGGTTCCGCATGTGGAGCCTGCGGTAAACTGACGGAAATAGCCCCATTGGCAAATGTATAGGCTGGCCACTGTGCTGGAGTGCAAGCGTATAAAAACAAGCATGTTAGCAACAAAAAGAGGTTTTTTACAGAGAGAACCATCACTTTAATCTCAGAAGACGAAGGGTTTTAAAGCATTTTAGCGCCAATCTCTTTTAAAATAAGCCACCGTGTTTAATTTAAAGGCCAAATCATAGTGCAACGCCTGAAAAACCTACAAGAAAACCGTACGCTTCTGACTCAAACCTCGCGTGGTATTGAGCGTGAAGGTTTGCGTATTCGCAATCAAGACGGTGAGTTTGCGCATACGCCACACCCAACAATTTTGGGGTCGGCACTTACGCATCCCTATATCACCACCGACTATTCAGAGTCTTTGCTTGAGCTCATTACTGAGCCTCATCAAGATATTACGAGTCTTCTAGAGCAATTGGGCAAGGTACATCGCTTTGTTTTACAGAGCGTGCCGCAAGAAAGCATCTGGATGCAATCCATGCCCTGCCACTTGCCAAGTGAGGAGAATATTCCGATTGGTGAATATGGCACCTCTAATTCAGGAATGTTACGCCACGTCTACCGCCAAGGCTTAGCTCAGCGCTATGGCCGCAAGATGCAATGTATCTCTGGCTTACACTATAACTTCTCCTTGCCTGAAGCCTTATGGCCATTACTAGATTTCCCTGGTGAGACTCAACAAGAGCAGCAAACCAATGGCTATATGGCCTTAATCCGTAACTTTAAGCGCTACTCATGGTTATTGATGTACTTATTTGGTGCCTCGCCAGCGATTAATAGCTCCTTCCTCAGCGATGCACCACAAGAGCATCAGTTAGAAGCACTTAATGACGATACCTATTACTTGCCCTATGCCACTAGTTTACGCATGGGTGATCTTGGTTATCATAATGATGCACAAGCAAATCTAAAGAGCTGTTATAACGACCTCGAGGGCTTCGCTAAACTCATTTGTGATGCCGTGACCACACCTTGGCCAGCTTATGAAGCCATTGGCACACAGAAAGACGGCCAATGGATTCAGCTCAATACCAATGTGCTACAAATTGAGAACGAGTTCTATGCCAATATTCGTCCCAAGCGCTCTATTGGTCGTGGTGAGCGCCCAGTCACGGCTTTAGTACAGCGCGGCATTCAATATATTGAAGCACGCTGTATTGACGTTGATCCATTCGAACCACTAGGAATCAGTGAGTCAACTTGTCACTTCCTTGATGCCTTCTTATTATTCTGTGCGATTAGCGACAGCCCTATGTTCCCAGGCTGCGGTGATTGCAATATCAGCGATGCCAACTTCCATAAAGTGGTTAACTTCGGTCGCCAGCCAGGATTACAACTGAATCAAGACGGTACCGCACGTGATTTACAAACTTGGGGCTTAGAGCTGATTGAGCAAATTTCGGTATTTGCCAAAGAACTTGATCTCAGCTACAACACGACTCACTATAGTGAAGCCGTCGCTCTACAGAAAAACAAGCTTATCAATCCAGAGCTAACGCCTTCTGCAAAAGTTCTAGCGGCCCTGAAAACCAGCGGCTTAAGCTTTAATGAATGGACCAAGCAACAAAGCATTCAAGCTTCAGAACAATTGCGCCAAGACAGTTTAAGCGCAGAGGATCTAGCGCACTTTCAGCTCTTGAGCCAAGAAAGCCTAGCGCAGCAAGCACAGATTGAAGCCAGCGATGAAATTAGCTTTGCTGAGTATGTTAAGCAATTCGAGCAGGCATTGCATATTTAAGGTGTAAAGCACTGCCTTAAACAAGCAGGACGAAGCCCCAAATTACCGAGTGATAATTTGGGGCTTTGCTTTATGCTGTTGGAGTACTGTCCTCCCAGATAGGAGGCAATAAGCTCAGCAATAGACGAGAATTACTGCTGCGTAGGCTGTGTCGCTGTTGAGTCAGTTTCAGGCTGCTTGTTAAGCGGCACTTCAGCTGGAGCCACGGCTTCTTTAGCAGCGTCAACAGTGGCTTCCACTTTTTGCTCAGCAGCTTGTGCTGCTTCTTTCGTTGCTTCTACTGCAGCTTCAGTTTTCTCTTCAACCACTTTAGCGGCATCAGCAGCGGCTTCTTTCGTTGCCTCTACCGCAGCTTCAGTTTTCTCTTCAACCGCTTTAGCGGCATCAGAAACGGCTTCTTTCGCTGTTTCTACCGCAGCCGCAGCTGGAGTTGCTTCAGCTGCTGGTGCAGCTTCCTTAGCTGGTTCCGCTTCTTTAGCAGGGGCGGCCTCACCATCAGTAGGTTCTGCATAGTTACCGCCTGATTTATTTACCATAAACACAACGGCACGCTTCACTTCTAAGTCGCTGAGCGTAGCATCACCACCACGTGCAGGCATCGCGTTGAAGCCATTCAATGCTTTGTGGTATACATCCGCTTCGCCTGCCGCTAAACGCGGGGCCCAAGCAGCGTTATCACCAAGTTTTGGCGCATCAAGCAGACCAGCATCATGACAGGACATACAGAGTTTATTGTAAACTTGCTCACCTGTGAATGGTTCACGATTTGCATCACTTGCCATCACTGGAGCAGGGGCACCAGTATTGTATTGGGCAACAGGCGCAATACGAGCAGCAATCGCTTCTTCAGTCATTGCCTGAGGATCTGTATCCCCTGAGCTAAACGACTTCACTAATAGAATAATTGCAATGATAGGAACGATAAATAGTAACGCTAAGATAACTAAACGTTCGCTAGAATTCTTACCCTGTTCTGTTTGAGTACTCATAAAACGGATCCTAAATATATAGAATAGATAATTTTTTTGAAGATAATTTTTACTTCTCGCAGTTCAGCTCTAAAGCACATATTTGAGCAAACACTCTTTTTGCATGAACTTACCATTTTCGCACTAATTATAGCGTCACTCAAACAATAAGATTCAAAGAAAGCACAAAAACCTTATAAAACTAGGGTTATTCCGTGCGAACGTTGCCTTTTTGTCCACGATTTCTATGCCAATAGCTAAAATAATCGGCTACAATGATGCCCAAGTCTCCGTAGTTCAATGGATAGAATAAGAGTTTCCGAAGCTCTTGATACAGGTTCGATTCCTGTCGGAGGCGCCATACGCTTTGTTGCCTAAGATGGCATAAGTAGGGCTGATACAGTAACTCATCGCCATGACGGCCAAAAGGGTTACGCAGCTGGTTTTACTGGTCTTATTGATTTTATGGATGGCCTCATGCCCCACAATGAGTACATAGGTAAAGCATTTCGTGAAGTACAGTCTTTATTTCCGTCCATTTTCATTCATTAAGTACCAATCAACACCAGCAAATCACATATACATTACACTTTATTGTGCGCAAGTTCCGCTTATATCCCCAAGAACGCGTACGTATATATTAGTTTAAATGCTTAGTTTAATGGGCAAGTTCAAGCATACCTTAACACCATAAGCACAACAAATTTATTTCGGAGCGCACACGATGCCTTAGCCGCCCATACGTGCGTTACCTTCTGGAGTGCTCTAGCTATGGCCTTAACTGCAGGGGTGGATATGTTATTTGGGGTTGCGGCATAACATTACTTCCAAGGAATAGCAGGCGCTGCCAAGCGTCTATGCTCACCTTCAACCACAGCTCCAAAGCGCTCCGAATGATTCTCCCAATCCAGTTGTGACTGAACAATTGAGCTCTTGTCGTAATCAACGAAATTCCACCACATTGTCACTGGCTTAGCGGGAGCACCGCCAATTAAAATCACATGCGTACCAGCTTCCCAAGTCAACTCTAGTTCTGCGCGACCAGGTGCAAAATAAGCAAACTCATTCGCCACAAAAGATTGCCCCTCTACGCTTAACTGCCCTTGTAAAACCAAAATACCGTATTCAAAATCTGGCTTCAGGGCTAAGCTCGAAGTTTGCGCTTGCTTGCTTTGTAAATCCACCGCTATTAAGGGTGAGTGCACTTTCGTCGGCGCTGTATGTCCTGCAAACTCACCCACCAATAAAGTCATATCTACCCCGTCTTGTAACCATATCGGCAAGTCTGGATAATGGTCAAAAGCAGGCGCCATATTCGCCTGCTCTTCAGGCAAGGCAATCCAGAGCTGAACAGTATGCATACCATCACCTCCGGGTAGAGAATCTTCCGTATGCGAAATCCCTCGCCCCGCCGTCATCAAATTCACTTGTCCTGGACGTATGACTTGCTCATAGCCTAAGCTATCACGGTGTAAGACCTCACCCTGAATCATCCAGGTGAACGTTTGCAAACAGGTGTGTGGATGCGCGCCTACACTCAGTGAATGCTCAGGCCCTACAGGACCTAAGTGGTCTAAGAAACACCAAGCACCCACCATACGACGCTCTTTCGTCGGCAAGGCACGACGAATCGCTAAACCTTCACCTAAGATCGCTTCACGGGCAATGATTTTATCAATAGGGGGTAATTCTTGAGTACTCATTCATCTATCCTTGTTTAAGGTTAACGATACTCTCCTCTTACCCACCTATCATCAAGCTGCCGCCTTCAAACGACGCAATAAGAACGGCACGAATAAGAAAAGAAACGAAATCACTAAGAAGGCAATCGACATGGGTGTCTCAACCAGCACCGCTGGATTACCTTGGCCCGCGGCTAAAGCAGTACGCAATTGCATCTCGGCCATTGGCCCTAGAATTAAACCAATCAGTAAGGGGGCAATAGGAAAATCATACACCCGCATGACATACCCTAGCAAGCCCACGCCCACCATAAAGGCCAAGTCAAACACGGAGCCTGAAACACCCCAAATACCCATCATGGCAAACACCAGAATCCCTGCGTACAATTGCGGCTTAGGGATTAATAATAACTTCACCCACATCCCCACTAAGGGTAAGTTCAAGACCAGCAACATCACATTCCCGACGTATAGGGAAGCAATTAAACCCCAGACAAGTTCAGGATTAGTGGTGAATAAGAAAGGGCCTGGTTGTAGACCGAAGTTTTGAAATGCTGCCAATAAAATCGCTGCTGTGGCCGATGTCGGTAGGCCCAGGGTTAACAAAGGCACCAATACGCCAGCCGCCGCCGCATTATTCGCCGCCTCAGGTCCTGCCACTCCTTCAATCGCACCCTTACCAAATTCATCGGGCTTTTTGCAGAGTTTCTTCTCTAAGGTATACGACAACATAGTCGGGATTTCTGAACCACCACCTGGGATCGCCCCCATTGGGAAGCCGATCACCGTACCACGTAACCATGGCTTATACGAACGACGCCAGTCTTCTTTGCTCATCCAGACCTGACCCTTGATAGGAATCATCTCATCGTTCTGACGACTAAAGCGACTCGCCACATAAATAATTTCACCGATGGCAAACAAGGATACCAAGACAACCGTTAACTCAACCCCGTCAAGTAATTCAGCTACCCCAAATGTCATACGCGCTTGCCCGGTCATACCATCAATCCCAATGACACCAAGCGCTAAACCAATAAACAGCGCAATAAAACCACGCACACGTGAGGTACCCATCACCACCGCTACTGAGGTAAACGCCATCACGGTCAGCGCAAAATAATCCGCAGGTCTAAAGTAAAAAGCCAACTCTGCAATACTCGGCGCGGCAAAGGTCAATAATAAGGTGGCAATCGTACCAGCGACAAAGGAACCAATTGCCGCCGTCGCTAATGCGGCTGCACCACGACCAGCACGGGCCATCTTATTACCCTCGAGTGCCGTCATCATGGATCCCGCTTCCCCGGGCGTATTGATCAAGATTGAAGTGGTGGAGCCACCATACATAGCACCATATAGAACCCCAGCAAACATAATGAATGCAGACACAGGGCCTACTGACACCGTCACGGGCAAGAGCAGCGCAATCGTTAAGGCGGGTCCAATACCAGGCAGAATACCAATTGCGGTCCCTAAGGTCGAGCCGACTAGTGCCCAGAATAAATTCATGGGTTGCAGAGCAACCTCAAAGCCTTGCAGTAATAATGCTAAGGTATCCATACCTGAAATCCATTAATATATCGAACTCATTAAGGGCACCTACATACCCACCTCTTGAACAAGCGCTCCCCTCTCTCTCTGAGAGCCTCAACAATCAGCCATCAAGAGCACATGTTCAGCTAAGAAGGGGAAAAAAGTCACCGAGTTGCAGACCAAGAATACTGAATAAATACCAGCTGAATGAACCAACAATAAAGCCAATAATTAAATCGAGAACGGTTCTCTTTGAGCCAAAAGCACGTGCCACCAACATAAAGGACAGCATAGCGGTTAACGGCAAGCCAAGGATTCCTATGGTTAATGCAGGCACCATAGTGGCCGCTAAAGCCGTAAAGAATGCTCGCTTATCCATAGGCTGATTGCCCAGCGCATTCTCCGTGTCTTGTGGTTCAAATTTCTCACCACGCGCAATCTGGATTAATAATAAAGTCCCTAACACCACCAATCCAAGTCCAGCAATGGTGACGAATAGCCCAGGGCCTATGGCCGCATACTGCGCAGTCGCTGGTAAGCTACTGGAGGCGTATAAACAGACCGCCCCCATCAACACCACAGCAATGCCGAGCCACCAAGGTCTTGAGGGGGTAGGCTCTGTCATCGCTCCTGCACCACTGATAATTTCAATGCTATCAGGAGATTTAACATCACCTTGAGAAACCGACTTATCCGCAGCTCCCGTATTCCCCATAGACCTAGCGCTCTCTTGCGAAGGCTTATTGTGTAAGTCCTGCATCTTTCAGAATCGTATTAATACGGTCACTTTCCGCTTTAATGAAGTCAGCAAATTCAGGGCCTGCCAAGTAGTATTGCTCCCAGCCTTGGGTTTTAAGAACTTCAGCCCACTCTTTACTGTCGTTAAGTTTGCTAAAACGATCAACCCATTCTTGGTAGTTTGCATCAGGCATATTCGGCGATCCTAAGATACCGCGCCAGTTAGCAATTTCGACATCAAAACCAGCTTCTTTGAAAGTAGGCGCGTCTAAGCCATCCATACGTTCAGCCGAAGTAATGCCTAAAATTTTCACGCGACCTGCTTTAGCAAATTGTTGGAATTCAGAAATACCTGAGATACCTGCTTTCAAGGTGCCGTTCACAATACCTGTCACAGTATCGGCACCACCCGCTTGTGGAATATAGTTAAGGTTTTTCACTTCAGTGCCGCTGGCTTTTGCCAAGAGCGCTAAGGCAATATGGTCAACGCCACCCGCCGAACCACCACCAACTGGAGTAGCTCCTGGGTCTTCTTTTAGGGCTTTAGCAAAGTCAGCTAAGGTGTTGTATGGAGAGTCTGGACGTACCGCCAAGACTAAGTGCTCTGCCGTCAAGCGTGCCACGGGCCTAAAGTTAGCCAAGTCAACAGGCGACTTATTCAGGGTAATCGCACCCACCGTAATAGCTCCGAAGACCGCTAGATTATCAGCTTTGCCCTTAGAAGAGTTTTGGAATTCTGCCAGACCAATCGTGCCACCTGCACCACCCTTATTGGTGAAGTTCACGCTACCTGTATAAATACCTGATTTATTTAACGCCGCGAATGCTTGACGGCCTGTACCGTCCCAACCGCCGCCTGGGTTCGCTGGCAACATAACACTCACTTGTGCGTGTGCCGCACCCGCTACTAGCGCAGTCGCTGCCACTAAAGAACGTAAAACCGATGAAATCTTCATAGTGCCTCCGAATATTTTATGTTTAGGCATCGCCTTATTAGCGCACCCAATTCGAATAAGCATAAAAGTCAGCTTCATCGCTGTCAATTAGGGTAATACTTGACCAGGGCGATTATTGACATCTATTGTTGCTCCACCACACAAAACTCAGCTTGTGGATGATGTACTTGTATGTAGTCACGCAGATATGCCTCGGTATAACGCGCAATTAAGGCGTCTTGTAATGGATAGCGATTGTAAATCAAGCCTAAGACAGGAATATTCGCCTGCTCACAAGCCTTCAAGCTTAAAACAGTATGATTAATACTCCCTAATTTGCCACCGCTGACTAAGACTAATGGATAAGCCTGTTGCGCAATATAGTCCAAGATGCTTAGCTCATGCGTAATTGGTACCGCCAAACCACCTGCGGCTTCAAGCAAAACCATCTCATAACGCTCGAGTAGAGTTTGCGTATCCTGAGTAATCAAGTCTACATTAATCTCTTCATCAGCCAAATCAGCAGCCATATGCGGCGAACAAGGATAAGGGTAAACATAACGGCAAGTGATACCCGCCTTGTCTTCAGGGTATAAGTCAAGGCCCTGAATCTTACGATGCTCAAGAAGATCAATCGCAATCCCTTCGCAGCCTGTTTGTACTAGCTTCTGGGTAATAATGCGCACACCGCTGCGCCCCAATTCGCGCGCCAACATCCCTGTACACACTGTCTTGCCAATATCGGTATCTATACCGCCCACAAATACCACGGGATATGACTTTATTCGCTCTACTAATTTCAATGACCTCACCTTATCCTAGACTATTTTCGTTGCGCCAAAATATAAAAAGGCCGATAAGACAAGCTCACTTGGCCATTTTCATTGGCAAATACTGCGTCGCCAATCCCTTACTAAAAAGGCTATGCATGCCTGTCACAGGATCGCATACCGACATCGCATGCCAGGTATCGCCGTGATATCCCGCGCGGATGGCGGCAAACTTATAGCGTTGCGTTAAGCCCAGTGCATGTTGGTATTGCAGTGCCATTTTCATCGCAACTTCAACCGCCACAGAGCCCGAGTCAGCGTAGAAGATTTTATCTACGCCTTCAGGTAAAATATCAAGTAGCGCTTGTGTTAGGCGAGTCGCAGGTTCATGCGTAAGACCACCAAACATGACGTGACTCATGCGGCTTAGTTGTTGCTGCACAGCCTGATTTAAGCGTGGATGGTTATAGCCGTGAATCGCCGCCCACCATGATGACATACCATCAAGCAAGCGTCGTCCATCGCTTAAATTAAGATAGACACCTTCAGCACTTGCTACTGGATACACAGGTGACGGCGAGCTCATTGAGGCATAAGGATGCCAAATATGCTCTCTATCAATACTTAATAAGTGGTCTAATGCTTCGCTCATCATACGTTCTACACTTTAAAAACAGCTTAAGGTTGGCTCACTTAGTCATGACTGAGTAATGATTGAGTGATGAAATTAGCTAAAAAGCTATCTTGCTCATCACTATGTGACTCACCAACAAAAGCCGCATTATAGAAGTACGGCGTCGAATAGTCGATTTATTAAAACTCAGATAACACACAAGATAGACGGAAGATAGCAGAAATAAACATCACATTAACAACACTTAATCAACTCACCCCTCTTTAAGCTCGTATGCCCAAACACCCTGAAAGTGAAAATAACTCCTGGCTACTTATCGCTCTTTTTGCCTTTGCCGCGTTTATTTTTAACACCACCGAATTTATTCCGATTGGTCTTTTACCCGATATCGCGCGCAGTTTTAATATTGATGTGGCACATACGGGCTTACTGATTACGATTTATGCGTGGGCAGTGACCTTACTGTCCCTGCCTTTCACCCTGCTAACAGCGCGCATGGATCGCAAGCTACTTTTAATACTCTTGTTCAGCTTATTTATTGGCTTTCATATACTGTCTGGCTTCGCTTGGAGCTTTAACTCCTTGATGATTAGCCGCCTAGGTGTCGCTTGTTCGCATGCGGTTTTTTGGGCCATTACCATCCCTCTTACGGTACGCTTGGCCCCCAAGGGCAATCGCATTAAGGCCCTAGGATTTATTGTCACAGGATCCTCTCTTGCCACTGTTTTGGGAGTTCCATTAGGGACGGCAATCGGCCAAGAACTTGGCTGGCGCACCACCTTCTATCTGATCGCCGCCATTACGGTCATCTTAATCGTGCTCTTCTTTAAGATGCTGCCCGCCTTGCCAAGCCGCAACTCAGGCTCGATTAAATCCTTACCCTTATTATTTAAGCGCAAGACCCTGATGCATACGTATTGGCTCACTGCCTTAATCATGACTGGTCACTTCGCCGCTTACACCTATATCACTCCATTTCTCAATGATATTGGTGGTTTTAATCCGCGCTTTATTATTGCTGTCCTCTTTGTCATGGGGGGTTCAGGTATTCTAGGTAGCATAATCTATGCACGCCTAGCGCCAGCTCACCCAATTCGCAGTTTTGCCTTAGCCATTGCCTTAATGTTAGCGTGCGTGCTGACACTTAAAGTAGTGAGTATCAGCGCTTTCTTGATGCTTGTGCTCGGTCTTATCTGGGGTATAGCGATTACCATGGTTGGCCTTGCCCTGCAAAGCAAGGTATTAGAAGCCGCACCTGATGCAGCCGACATCGCCACCTCAATGTATTCGGGCGTCTTTAATATTGGTATTGGTGGTGGCGCTTTAGTCGGTAGCCAGACGATTAATCTCTTAGGCTTAACGTATATTGGCTATATCGGTGGCGTCTTCATCACCCTGGCCCTACTTACTTTTATTTTATTTACCTATAAAATATGGTTAATTCGTCAAGAAGAATCCGTGGCCTCTTTAATCACCTAAATCAAGGACTACTATGATCGATCTGTACTATTG
>CAZIKJ010000362.1:0-8433 GCA_964539685.1 uncultured Pelistega sp. | reverse complement strand
ATGTACTGATATAGGTCAAAGTAATGGACGAATTGAACTGACAGAATGTAGGGGTATTATGAAAGAGAGTGGGGTTTTGTAAGGAATAACGGAGCAAGGTGTTTGAGGGGCTAGTAGAGTTTGATTGTGTTGCTAAACGTGATGTGAGCTTAGCTTGCAGTTGAGCTAATTTATTAGAGTAAGCGCTAAGTGTGCGGGCAAGAAATTTAGTGAAGTACTTAGCGGAAATGTAAGTCTTGTACATATTTAGATGAAATTTTTTACAAACTTTGCGCTTAAGCAAGGCTACAATAAGCCAGCCTGAATGGCCAAATCAATTGATGATGATTCAGTAAAGATAGTCAATAAGCGATGATAAAGCCAAGTCAAAGCAATAATACTAATGATGATAAACCTACACAATTAGGGAGAATATATGACTAAAGCTAAAAACCTAGATGAGATCCGCCAACGATTGAGCGAGATGGATGAACGTACGCATCAAGCGGAGAAAGATGTGCAAGAGATGGTGCAATTTTTACAGCGTTTTCAAGAGATGGATGCGAATATCAAGGCACTTGAGGCCTATTACCACTCAAGCTGGATGGAAGATGTGGATGTGCTATATGCACAAGAAGATACCGATGAACACTTTTATTCAGCCAGTCAAGATGCAATCTGGAATGCGACTCAAGATATGTATGTGGAGAAGATTAAGTTGCTAAAAGCGCTGACGCATTCGATTTAGTGTCTAGCGAAGTAATTTGTTCAAGTATAAAGCTCTGGATTTTTGAGATTTGAAAAGTAGAGAGCTTGTGGAATTGGATAAAACCCCAGCACTTGCTGTGTTTCCATAAAACTAAAGAGCCTCTCATAAATAGGCTGTATAGCTAATTTATGAGAGGCTCTTCATATAGAGAGGCGCTACCAATATGGCCTCGAAATTAAACTCTTAAGGGCGCTTTGTTAAGGCCTGAGAGTGGACCGTTAATTTCAAAAATACGCCCGCGAATTTTCTTTACACCGAAACTCTCTAATCGCGCCGTATGCATTTTTAAATATTGCTCAGCCTGCTCATGCGTCTCAAATAAGTAGATACCGCCAGCTTGCTGAGTTTCGCTATTTTCTGTCCAAATTTTCCACAACATGCCTGGCTCATGGTTAATGCTCACTGCTAAGTCTTGGTATGCTTTGGACATCTCTGTGCCAAACGGGCCTTCGCTCGGAAAATCAACTTGTAAAATGACCGCCATAAATTCCTCATTAGGTGGATTGTATTGAAAAAATTATAAGCCGGTAAAGGCTTATGCCATCAATTCAAGCGCATATGCTCACCGCTAAGAATAGCCTTTATTTGTCGCTTGATTTTATGAGTTATTTGCTACTAAGTAACTGCTTATTTTTCCTTACTTAGCTCTTTCGTTGCTAATTGCTTTATCGCTTTGTTCATTATAGGCGTCTTACTTAATGGCTGTGCTTTTTGTGCGTAAAGTCACTAAGTTTGCCACATTACGATTGCTCAATTATATAGCTAAGTAGTTGTAATAACTTAGTATATTACTCAAGTATGAGAAATAGGGCAGACATAAGCGCTTAGAATGAAGCATATAACTATTTCCTTCGCATGTAAAATAGTTCATATGTTTCTATTTCTTATTTCTCTTAGTAGATAAAGTCATCAAAAATTTAGTGCTAATGTCAATCTATATGAGTAACGTTAAGCACAAAGGCAGGAACACAACATGAATGTGACAAGACGCCAGTTTTTCAAAATTACAGCGGGTGGTATAGGTGCTACCGGTCTAGCCGTTATGGGCATGGCGCCTAACGATGCCTTTGCTGAAGTGCGCCAATATAAATTATTACGTGCCTCTGAAGCGCGTAATAACTGTACCTATTGTTCAGTCGGCTGTGGCACTATTCTCTATAGCCTAGGCGATGGTGCTAAGAATGCTAAGCGTAAAATCTTCCACGTTGAAGGCGATCCAGACCATCCAGTGAGTCGTGGTTCCTTATGTCCTAAGGGTGCTTCACTGATTGATTTTATCAATAGTGAGAATCGTCTGCACTACCCTGAGGTACGTGAAGCGGGTACCAATGAATGGAAGCGCATCTCTTGGCATGATGCCTTGACACGTATTGCGCGCTTAATTAAAGAAGATCGTGACGCGAACCTAATTGTGAATGGTGAAGATGGCACCCCCGTGCATCGCTTACCTACCTTGGGGATGCTGACGGCATCGGCTGCCTCTAACGAAACAGGTATTTTGACGCAGAAATTTATGCGTTCATTGGGTATTGTGGCCACTGATGCGCAAGCGCGTGTTTGCCACGGTCCGACCGTATCTGCACTAGCGTCTACATTCGGTCGTGGGGCGATGACGAATACCTTCGTGGATATTCAGCATGCTGATATGATTATGGTGATGGGTGGTAACGCGGCTGAAGCCCACCCCGTTGGTTTCAAATGGGTGATTGAAGCGAAAAAGCGCAAGGGCACTAAGTTATATGTGGTTGACCCACGCTTTAACCGTACAGCGGCGGTGGCTGACTTCTATGCGCCTGTACGCTCAGGCAGTGATATTGCCTTCCTTGGTGCCTTAATTAATTGGCTAATTGAGAACGATAAGATTCAGTGGGAATATGTCAAAGCCTATACCAATGCTAGCTTTATCGTGGCTGAAGGGTATGATTTCAATGAAGGTTTGTTCTCTGGTCATCATGCGAATGAAGTTAAGGAAGAGGCTGCCAAGGACCTAAGTCCTGAAGTGGCCTCGCGCGGACGTCCGAGAAAGGCCTTCTATGATAATGAAACCTGGTTCTATGATCTTGATGATAGTGGCTATGCGAAAACTGACCCAAGCTTACAGCATCCACGCTGTGTATGGCAGTTGATGAAACAGCATTACTCACGCTATACCTTGGATATGATGACCACTGTCTGTGGCACAACTAAAGAAGACTTTTTAACCATTGCTAAGGCATGGGGTGAGATGGCTGCCCCAGATAAGGCTGGAACAATTCTGTATGCATTGGGTTGGACGCAACACACCACAGGCTCACAGATGATCCGCACCATGGCTATTGTGCAACTCTTGCTCGGTAATATTGGTATGGCCGGTGGTGGTGTGAATGCCCTGCGTGGTCACTCGAATATTCAAGGTTTATCTGATCTCGGTCTCTTATCGACCTCATTACCAGCGTATCTTGTGTTACCGAATGAATATACCCATCCGACACTGCAAGATTATTTAACGAAGCAAACCCCTAAAGCCTTGCAACCAGGTCAATTGAACTATTGGAGCAATACGCCAGCTTTCTTTGTGAGCTTCCTCAAGTGGATGTATGGGGATAATGCGACTCGTGAGAATAACTGGGGCTATGACTGGATCCCGAAATGGGACAAGATGTACGATGTCTTGCAGATGACGGAGTTAATGTATCAAGGCAAGGTGAATGGCCTCTTAGTTCAAGGTTTTAATGCCATGGGCTCATTCCCGGACGCTAAGCGTGTCACGGAGGCTTTTTCTAAACTGAAGTTTATGGTGGTGATGGATCCGATTAAGACGGAAACAGCATCTTTCTGGGAGAACCACGGCGAGGCGCATGATGTTGATACGGCTTCTATCCAGACCACGGTATTCCGCTTGCCAACGCCTTGCTTTGCTGAAGAGCATGGCTCAATTGTGAACTCTTCACGCTGGTTACAGTGGCACCATCCAGGTGCTGAGCCTCCAGGTGAAGCCTTGCCTGACCTCGACATTCTTGCCGAGTTGCATCTCATGCTGAAAGATATGTACCTCAAAGAAGGTGGTACAGCGCCTGACCCAATTACTAAATTGGCTTGGGACTATGCGAAGCCCGAAGCGCCGACACCTGAAGAAATGGCCAAAGAATCGAATGGTCGTGCCTTGGCGAATATCTTTGATGCGAATGGTCGCTTATTGCGCCGTAAAGGTGAACTTTTAGATGGTTTCCATCAGTTGCGTGACGATGGTTCGACTACCTGTGCAACTTGGATTTTCTCAGGCTCTTGGACCGAGGCTGGTAACCAGATGGACCGCCGTGATAATGCCGATAGTGGTTTAGGTAATACACCAAAATGGGCTTGGGCTTGGCCTGCGAACCGTCGCATACTCTACAACCGTGCATCCTGTGATCCAAGCGGCAAGCCGTGGGATCCGAAGCGTACATTGATTGAATGGGACGGCGAGAAGTGGACAGGCGCAGATATTGCCGACTTTAAAGCGGATGCAGCACCTGATTCAGGTATGAATCCATTCATTATGAATGAAGAAGGTGTGGGGCGCTTGTTCTGTGCGCGTAAATTGGTCGATGGCCCGTTCCCAGAACACTATGAACCGTTAGAGTCACCGATTGGAACTAACCCATTACATCCTAAAGTGGTGCAAGCCCCGGCAATGCGTCTATTTGATAGCGTGAAGGATCGTATTGGTACGCACGAGGAGTATCCTTATGTCGGTACGACTTACCGCTTAGTGGAGCATTTCCAATTCTGGACCAAGTCAGTCAAGTTGCTCATGATTGCCCAACCTGAGCAGTTTGTTGAAATCAGTGAGGAGTTAGCCAAGGAAAAAGGCATCCAAAAAGGCGATTGGGTCAAAATTAGCTCGAAGCGCGCTTATATTAAGGCCAAAGCCGTGGTGACTAAGCGTGTTGTGCCCTTACAAGTTAACGGTAAGACTGTGCATCAGGTAGGTATTCCGCTGCATGGTGGTTGGGAGAATGTCTCTGGTCAGAAGCAATATTTGGTGAACTCTTTAACCCCATTTGTGGGTGATTGTAATACCCAAACCCCAGAGTACAAAACCTTCCTCGTTAATATTGAAAAAGCTTAAGGAGCAGAAAATGGCATTGCAATCTTTAGACATTAAACGCCGCTCTGCGACTTCAAGCGTGACACCGCCGCCGAGTGTGCGTAAGCCTATCGAAGTGGCTAAACTGATTGACGTGACGACCTGTATTGGCTGTAAAGCCTGTCAGGTCGCCTGTTCAGAGTGGAATGATTTACGTGACGATATCGGTGAGAACCATGGGGTTTATGATAACCCGATGGACTTAACTGCCGATAGCTGGACCATTATGCGGTTCTATGAAACCGATGAATATGGCAAGTTAGAGTGGTTAATCCGCAAAGACGGCTGTATGCACTGTTCAGACCCTGGTTGCTTGAAGGCTTGTCCTTCGCCTGGTGCAATTATTCAGTACGAGAACGGTATTGTCGACTTCCACCAAGAAAACTGTATTGGTTGTGGTTATTGTATTGCGGGTTGCCCATTCAATATTCCACGGATCAATAAGAAAGACAATCGTGCCTATAAGTGTTCATTATGTTCAGACCGTGTTGCCGTAGGTCAAGAGCCCGCTTGTGTCAAAACCTGTCCGACCGGAGCGATTCAGTTCGGCTCCAAAGAGGATATGAAGGTTGTGGCGCAAGGACGTATTAAGGATTTGAATGAGCGCGGCTTTGATAAAGCGGGTTTATACGATCCTGAGGGTGTGGGTGGCACGCATGTGATGTATGTGTTGCACCACGCGGACAATCCTGAGCTGTATAGTGGCTTGCCAAAAGATCCAAAAATTAGCCCAGTGGTTAAACTTTGGAAGGGCTTCTTAAAGCCGCTGGCGACTTTTGGTATCGCCGCTGCTACCTTAGCAGGATTCTTCCACTATATTACGGTGGGGCCTAGCAAAGCAGATGATGAAGATCCTGAGGTCATCGGTAAAGATGGCAAAATCTTAAAAGGTGAGGAGCAAGCATAATGAAAGAGCGTTTGATTCAGCGTTATAGCCGTGCTGAGCGTATCAATCACTGGATTGTGGCGATATGCTTTGTCCTGCTAGCCATTTCTGGTTTGGCTTTTTTCTACCCCGCCTTCTTCTGGTTAACAGGGGTATTCGGGACACCGCAACTAGCGCGCATTATTCATCCGATTGTGGGTGTGATTATGTTCCTAGGGTTTGCCCGTCAGTTCCTGCGCTATTGGCACCATAACTTTATTGACAAGGAAGATGTGAAGTGGATGATGTCTGTACCTAAAGTCATTAAGGGCGAGGAAGTAGGTGACGTTGGTAAATATAATGGTGGCCAAAAAGGCATGTTCTGGTTAATGACAGCTTGTATGATTATCTTGCCTATTACGGGTGTGATTGCTTGGCGTCCTTACTTTGCCGATTATTTTTCGATTGATATCATTCGCATCGCTTTATTGGTACATGCTTGGGCTGCTTTGATCTTAATTGCAGGTATTATCGTTCATGTCTACGCCGCCTTATGGATTCGTGGTACTTTGCGTGCCATGATTGAGGGCGTTGTTACGCAGAATTGGGCACGTAAACACCATCCACGTTGGTATCGTGAGATGATTGCCAAGAGTCAAGCTCAAAACCCTAGCTCGGCTAAGGGAACAGCGGCAGTAGACTCTTCGGGTGCGCAAGTAAGCTCTGTAAATACGCCTAAACCGTAAGTGATTTATCAAGGTAAGGAAGAGTAAGAGGCGGTAAAGCACAGTGAATACACATTGTGTTTATAGTCTCTCAAAGCTGTTCTTCCCTAGATATATCCGCTAATACTGCTTACCTCTGCTTGAGATCAAGCGAATAAGAGGTAAGCATTTTTTATAAGTGAATTATGCCGACTAAACAAGTCCAGGTGTTGCGCCTAAAGCAAGGACAGAAGAGCTATCAAGAAGTTGATTTGCTCGCTCAAGAAGTGGCCATTGCCCTTGTTTATAATGGTATTTCGCATGTGGTACTTATGGCCACTCCACAAGCTGTGGAAGAGCTCGCGATGGGTTTCAGTTTGACTGAAGGTATTGTACAGAGTCTTGAGCAAATCTATGATATTGAGACTCAGGAGAGTGAACTCGGTATCACAGTACAGATGCAAATTGCTTCTGCGTGTTTTGCTACACTCAAGGAACGCCGTCGTCAGATGAGTGGTCGTACGGGTTGCGGCCTATGCGGCATCGATAGTTTAGAAGCGGTACAACCGAAGGTCCAGCCCATTACTCACCAGAATAAGATTAAGCGGCAAGATATTGAACAGGCATTAGCGGTTTTTGAGCGCAGTCAGCCCTTACGAGAACAAACTGGATCCTTGCACGGTGCGGCATGGGTAGAGCAAGGTACAATTAAAGCCTTGTATGAGGATGTCGGACGCCATAATGCCTTAGATAAGCTATTAGCGCATTTGGTACGCCATAAAGTTAAGCGACAAGAAGGCTTTGTGCTGGTCTCTAGTCGCGCAAGTTTTGAGATGGTGGCCAAGGCGGCGGTTGTGGGTATTACCTGCATCGTGGCGGTATCAGCGGCAACAGAACTAGCGCAACGCTTGGCCGAACAAGCGAATATCACCTTGATTGGCTTTGCTCGAGCTGAGCGACAGACAGTCTATACTCACCCTGAATTTTTAGTTGAAGATTAAATGACGAGCATTACGCCTATTAAAACCCCAGAACAAATCAAAAAAGATAAGATTTTCTTCCATACGCCTTTTTTCCTTGCTCCAGGCAAGTCAGTATTTGCTGATCGTGCCATACGCTTTGAGGAGTTAGCGCGTGGTGATACAAGCGATTGGAGTGCATATTTGCAATTGCTGAGTTATGTGTGTGAAGTACAGCAGGCGATTTTGGACTCGCAAGACTGGGATTTACCAGCGCTTACCTCTAAACTGATTTTACCTGAGGCGAATGGTGAATTTGTGCCGCAAGAGTTTCAGGAATGCTTCATCAAATTCTTAGATCAACTTGAGGAAAAAGTCCCTGCAACAGTGCTTGCACCTTTGCGTGCGCTGACGCAAGAACAAGCACAAGCACTGGCTCAAGCCTGTCTGAAGGGTGAGTTGAGCGGACAAGACAAGCCCTTAGGCCCTTGGCTACATGCGGTTCTACAAATTATCTGGACTGCATGGGCACAAGAATTACACGAAGATGATGTGCCGATGGTGGAACAGCGTAGTCATTGCCCTTGCTGCGGCACTGAAGCGGTGGCGAGTATGGTCTTGATTAGCTCTGACTTGGCGAACTTGCGCTATATGCATTGCCCCTTGTGTAATAGTCGTTGGAATGCTTTGCGCGCCAAGTGTACGTTCTGTGGTGAGCAGGCTAGTATGGCCTTACAGGAAGTTGAGGATGCACCTGCTGGTGTCTTGAAAGGGGCTCGTGCTGAGACTTGTGATGAATGTCGTTCCTACCGCAAGTTATTCTTACTTCAGCACCAACAATATGCCGACCCTCTTGCCGATGATTTAGCGAGCTTGGCTGTGGATATCTTGACTGGTGAAGAGGGTTATCAACGTGGTGGCGCTAATCCGTTCTTATTGACTGATTGAGTTCTGTATGGTAACCACCCCCTAAATTAACACAGCTCAAATGTAGAATTTTCCTTTACAATTAATTTATATTTAGGAGTTTTACTATGAGCAAACGTAAG
>CAZIKJ010000361.1:0-7847 GCA_964539685.1 uncultured Pelistega sp. | reverse complement strand
CTTAGAAGCCGCAGCGCAATCGATTGATATGGCTTTGGAAGAAGCGGTTCGCTCCTTAGCAGGATCGCGTTGGTTAATTGTGAAAGACGTCTGGATTCCCGAACTTTTACCATCGATTATTTCAACGGCTGCGATTGTATTCTCCACGTCTATGGGCGCCTTTGGTACGGCTTTCACTCTGGCTAGCCGATTCGAGGTGTTACCGATCACGATTTATAATGAGTTCACCAATTATGCGAACTTCGCCTTGGCGGCCTCCTTATCGATTGCCTTGGGTATCGTGACCTGGTTGGCCTTATTCCTTACGCGTCGTTATGACACCACAGGAGTACGAGTATGAGTTACGGATTTAAGAAAAAAATTCCTTCACCTTGGTTATTTACCTTAACCATTGTGACCTTGCTCTTTATCTGTATTTCTATGGTGGTGTCAGTAATGGCAGGTTTTGTGCAGAACTACTCGGTGGGGCTTAAGAGTGGCTTAACCTATCGCTGGTTCGAACAAGTCTGGGCGGTGTATAGCGGTACGATTGGCTGGTCTATTCTGCTAGCGATAGCCTGTGTAATAGTGACGGTCATTATCGGTGTGCCTTGTGCGTATGCCTTCGCGCGCTCGAATAACCGCTGGCTGAAAATATTGGATGAGTTTATTGCCTTACCTATTGCGATTCCTGGTTTGGCTTCCGCGCTCGCACTCATCTTAGCTTACGGGCATATCCAATGGTTCCGTCAAAGCTACTGGTTTATTTTAATTGGTCACGTGGTCTTTACCTTACCGTTTATGATTAAAACAGTGACGGCAGCTTTTAAGAAGCATGAGCTCTTTGCCTTAGAAGAGGCTGCGCGTTCACTGGGGGCGAATTTCACGACACGATTCCTCGGTGTTTTAGTGCCTGCTATCCTACCGTCAATTATTGCTGCCTGCTTAATGGTGTTTACCTTATCGATTGGTGAGTTTAACTTGACCTGGATGTTGCATACGCCGATGACGCGTACCCTACCCGTGGGCTTAGCCGATAGTTACGCCTCCATGCGGATTGAAGTGGGCTCGGCGTATACCTTTATTTTCTTTCTTGTAATCTTGCCGTTCTTGTATGGTCTACAGACGGTAGCAACTTATTTCCAGAGACGTTATGGCACATTTTGATAAAGTTCAAATTCAAATTAAAGCGTGTAGTAAAACCTATCCAAATGGCACCAAGGGGCTACAAACCACGACGATTGACGTAGAGCCAGGTGAGATTCTGGCCTTATTAGGTCCTTCAGGCTGTGGCAAGACAACCTTACTACGTATGGTGGCAGGCTTAGAAGATGCGGATGAGGGTGGTGAAATCTGGTTTGGCGATCAGAATGTGACACGTTTGCCGATTGAACAACGCAACGTGGGCATGGTTTTCCAACACTATGCTTTATTCCCTCAGATGACGGTTGAAGCGAATATTGCTTATGGCTTAAAAATTCGCAAAATTCCGCATGATGAAATGAAAGCCCAAGTTGCGGATTTAGTGCGCCTAATGAATCTCACTGGTCTAGAGAAGCGTCGTCCGAACGAACTCTCTGGTGGTCAACGCCAGCGTGTGGCCTTAGCCCGTGCTGTAGCAATTCGTCCACGTGTGCTTTTGCTCGATGAACCATTAGCAGCGCTTGATGCCAAGCTAAAAGAAACCTTGCGCGATGAACTGGGTATTCTCTTGCGTGAATTAGGCATCACGGCAATTTATGTGACCCATGATCAGCAAGAGGCCATGGCCTTGGCTGATCGCTTAGCGGTGATGTATAAGGGGCAAATCGTGCAGCATGGTCCTGGTGAGCAACTCTACCGTCAACCTTCACATCCTTTCGTGGCAGAGTTTGTGGGCCGTGTGAACCGCTTTAATCGTAGCGCTGAACATGCAGCAAGCAATCATCTGATCTTGGGTGATTATCAATTGGAATGCCCTGAGCATGTGCGTGATAAGCAACAGCTATTGATTCGCCCTGACGATATTCGCTTAAACACTGAAATTGCTCCTCAGCAAGGGATCGCTACGATTCATAAGCGTGTATTCTTAGGTGATCGCATTCAGTTCATTTTAGCCTTGCCGGGTGGTCATATCGTAAATACGGAAACAGCAGCGGACAGTCCTTTACAAGAAGGTCAGCAGGTCGGCTTTACGATTCAAACTCAAAATATTATGGCAGCCCTTCAGGATGGAGCGTAAGTATGACAATCATTGCTCAAATTACGGATTTGCATATTCGTGAACCTGGTAAATTGGCGTATAAACGAATTAATACAGCACCTTATTTAGCGCGCGCTGTAGCAGCACTTAAAGTACAGAAGCAAGCGCCAGATGCCGTGGTGATTACAGGCGACCTGTGCGACTTCGGTCGCGCTAGTGAGTACGAACACCTGCAACGCTTATTGCAAGATCTTGCTTGCCCTGTGTACTTATTGCCAGGCAATCATGATCATCGCGAGCAGCTGCGCGAGTCCTTTCCTGCGCATACTTATTTGACGCAAAGTACTGGTGATCGGGTGAACTACAGTGTGAAAATCGGTGACGTACGTCTCATCGCTTTGGACACTGCTGTGCTCGGGAAAAGCCATGGCGAGTTAGATAGTACGCAATTGGCTTGGTTAGACGAAGCCTTAGCGCAAAGTCAGCATGAGCCTGTCATCATTGCCATGCATCATCCACCTTTTAAAACACTGATTGGTCATATGGACGATATTGGTCTATTAAAAGGTGCTGATGCACTGGTGGCGGTCGTGCAAAAGTATCCGAACGTGGAGCGGATAATTTGCGGTCATTTACATCGCTCCATCGATGTGCGCTTTGCCGGTACGATTGCGTCAACTGCACCGTCAGTTGCCCATCAAGTGGCTTTGGATATTGATCCGCAGGCCGCATCTTGTTGGGTCTTAGAGCCACCAGCGTATAAGCTGCACGTCTGGGTAGGGGAGGGGCCCTTGGTCTCGCACTTGGCCTATGTGGATGCGTACGAAGGCCCGTACCCTTTCCATGAAGACGGTCAGCTGATTGATTAATTGATTCTCTGATTGCTTTTCTCTTACAGGCTCTTTAGTTTAATTGATTAGACAAAAGAGCCTGATTCGTTAATAATAAGTCTATCTGACAAATCCTATATGACTTGGCTACTTGTTAGTTAGGCACTTAAAGCACTTAGTAATAGCACTTGCTAATGGTCTTCATTAATGGCTCTTGCCTGAGTCGAGTGATAGGATTTTTATCTTGAATACTTATTGTTGATGCTTATGTTATTGCTTTTATCTCCCGCTAAAAAACTTGATTACGATACGCCGCTTGCTGTGGAAGAACACACTCAGCCCTTATTTGTTGAGCAGGCGCAAGAATTGATTACTGTCTTAAAAACTAAATCCAATGAGGATATCGCTAGCTTAATGAGTTTAAGCCAAGCCTTATCAGACTTGAACGTACAACGCTATGCTGAGTGGGTACCGCAGTTTGATTTAAATAATTCACGCCAAGCGATCTTAGCTTTTAATGGTGATGTCTATGAAGGCCTAGAGGCGACTACTTTAAACAAGAAGCAACTAGATTGGGCGCAAGAGCATGTTGCAATTCTAAGTGGTTTATATGGTGTGCTGCGTCCCTTAGACTTAATGCAAGCGTATCGTCTTGAGATGGGTACACGCTTACAGAATCCTCGTGGCAAGAATTTATATGAATTCTGGGGTTCACAAATTGCTGATTATTTAAATCAGCGTATGAGTGAGAAGAAAGATAAGGTAATTATTAATCTGGCGTCTGATGAGTACTTTAAGTCAGTGGATTTAAAAACCTTGCAAGCCCGTGTGGTGCAGTGTGTCTTCCAAGACTTTAAGAATGGCGCTTATAAGATTATTAGTTTTAATGCCAAAAGAGCACGCGGCTTAATGACGCGTTTTGCGATTGAGACGCAAGCGAAGAAGCCTGAAGACTTACAAGCCTTCAATCTTGAACAATGGCAATATGCTCCCGAGGTATCAAGAGAAGATAAATTGGTGTTCCGTCGTGATTTAAGTGCTTAACGCCGTGATTTAAGTGCTTAAGTAGATAATGCATAGATGCGTAAGCGTATTCCAACGCTAAGCTCCCGCTGTCCCATAACCGTCAGGTAATCTGTATATGAATAGCCGTATTGCCTTAAGAGTTTTTTTCCTTTTTGCCCTTGGCTATTTCCTGTCGAATTTATTTCGAGGTTTGAATGTTGGCTTTGCACCGTATTTAATTCAAGAGATGAATTTAAGTGCGGGTGACTTAGGTTTACTCACGAGCTTTTATTTTATTGGCTTTGCGGTATTTCAATTACCTGCGGGTCTAGCCTTAGATCGTTGGGGTGCGCGGCGCACTCATGCGGCGCTTTTGCTAGTGGCAGCTCTGGGCGGAGTGGTATACGCTTTTTCCCAAGATATTTATGGCTTAATTGCAGGGCGATTCTTAATTGGTATGGGCATTGCTGTGGGTTATGCGGGTGCCTTAATGATTCTCTCGCAGACCTCCCCGATGTCACGCTTGCCTATGCTCGCTGGCTTGATTGTGGCTTTTGGTGGGATGGGCGGTGTGATGGTGGGTACCCCCTTAAATATTAGCTTACAGTATTTCGATTGGCCGACCATTACCCTAATCGTTGCAGGTACAACCGCCTTATTGGCACTGGCTATTTATTTTACGATCCCCGAAGTGCATCCTAAGAGTGATACGCATATTTCGTTTAAGGAGCAATACCAAGGGATTAAACAGATCTTTAAAACCCCTTCATTCTGGCGCTTGGTATCTTTACCGTCTGCTACGGGAGGGGTGTTTTATGCTGCCCAATCCTTATGGGTACGCCCCTTTATGTCGGATGTCCTAGGCTATAGTGTGGAGCAGATGGCGAGTATGGTGTCTATGCTCGGCTTAGCGATGGTGGCAGGGACGACCTTAACTGGTCTCGCTGCGCGTAAGCTTGAGGCGTATGGGATTAACTTACATCTGTTTAGCGGTATTGGCTTCTTAAGTTTTCTCTTAGTTCAACTGTTAATTATTTTGCAAGTGCCTCTACCAGCCTGGATGCTTTGGGTGGGCTATGGTTTTGCGGGTTCCAGTTGGACCTTGGCGTTTGCCTATAGTGCAGAAATTTTTCCACGTCATATTATGGGGCGGGTCACAACCTCATTTAATACCGTGTTTTTTGCCTGTATCTTTAGCACGCAAATCGCGATTGGCTATATCTTGGATTTCTGGCCTAAAGTCTCTGAGACGGCTTACCCGGTGCAGGCACATATCACGGCGTGGACAATTTTCCTTGTGATTCAAGGCTTGGCGGCGATTGTCTATTTATGGCCTAAACCCTTGACCATTGATGCACAGCGCTTTACGTGATGGGCGGTAATGTTGCGCTTACTGCGTTACCTCTCCATTCTGCTCCTCACGTTCATCGTTATTACTAGACGATTTCATCAACTTAGAATCTACTGCTGTTGACTCCATCAGCACAGCCGCGTCCTGCGGCACAAGCTCAGGCATCAGACCAATGGCTACGGCCTCTTGACGAATAGTTTGTGAGGCCTTTTGCATCTGTTTAATCGGCAACATAAATGGATGATTTTCGGGCGTATTTTCTAAGTTTGCTGGCTTAGTTGGCTCAATCGTGCAGCTAGCATCCAGTAACTGGTCAATGTAGTCAAATTGTTGATTAATTGGCAAGCTGACTTTTTCCTGGTTTAAGAGTAGGGGGCCGATCGAATTAATCTGACTGGTCATTGTGTTCAGTGACATAATCAAGTTATTTAAGCTTGAAATCTTAATCTGCTGAGTTTTCGGCTCGTTTAGCATCCGTGCGTAGCTATCGGCAAACTGCGCATAGGCATTATGCATATCACGGCGCGACAATTGCAAATCAACGAAATCAGGGATGTCTGCATAGTTCTCGCTATTCTTATTAGGGGTTTGAATCACCGTGCAGGCAAATACCAGCGCTTCACGCAGATAGGCCTGGCTGGCGCTAATGGCATTACTGGCCAAGCGCTTGATTTGATATTTTTCCCACCAAGGAAAAGTAAAGCTGAAGGCATAGGCGATCAAGCAGGCCAGCACCGTATCAAAGGCACGCGCACCAATCACAGTGAATATGCTTGGGCTGATAAAGTGAAAGCCAATCAGTACATACATGGTGATAAATATCGAGGCCAGGCGATAATGCGTCTGTACGAAGGCTTGCCCTAAAATCATCGAACCAATCATTAAGAACACAAAGAGGATTTGATTGCTCGTTAGGGCGAATAGAGTAATCGTGATTAAGCAACCGATAAGCGTGCCTTGAACGCGCCAAATAGTGCGTTGCCGCGTGAGCGCAAAACCTGGTCGCATACTAATTAAGATAGTGATCGTAATCCAGTGACTGTGCTCTAAGAAGCTACTAATCAAGGGGTTATCACTGTGCAGTAAGACCACCATATTGGTGATGAATTGCACCACCATAATCGCCATAGTGACGCGCCATGCATAGCGGAAAATAGCCGAGTTCCAATGTAGATTATCGAGAATCGGTTGCAGGCGTATGTCTTGGTGACTACGAAATTGCAGCAGAGATTTATCACGACGCATGGTGTCTGCCGGCAGGATATCCACATCATCACGCAGATTACTTGCAATCTCATCGACAAAGCGGGTAGCGTTACGCAAGCGACGCAAAATCTGAATCAGCAGGGCATAAATTTCAGGTTCTTCTTTGGCCATGCCTGATGCCTTAAATTTTTCAATTTCGTATTCGATAGCACGCAGCTCGGCTTTAACCCCATGGCGAAAATTAGCACGAGCATTGCGTGCTAGACGCTTAGAGCAACTCTCTAAAATACGACTGAGTTTAAACATGGTGTCACGCATAAAGATCAAAATATCATGATCCTTAAAGCGTTCACGCAACATGGCGTAGTCGGTTTGGGTAGCGACCATGGTGTCGAGTAAGGCAATGATTTCAATGAAAATATTCCACAGCACCACGCGTTGACGACGGTGATCTTCATAATCTTCAGGTAGACTACGCAAGACACTGTCACGCGCACTCTGGTGTGCATCGGTCATGCTAATCATGCGTGGTAAGAGACGGCGAAAGCACGCATCTAAATCATTATTGACATCGTAGAAATCAGCCCGGGCTTGCATATAGCGAGCGGTGGCATAGACAGCTGCCGCCAAGGTGAGCCGCACCTCAAACAGACGAAATAGGTAACTGATGGTGATGCTGAGGAGAAAATAATAGGAGCTGCCTGCTAAGGTGAGCAGACTTTGTTCCATAATGGGTAAGCTTGATACGCTGTCCGAACTCAGTGAAAGCACCATCATTAATAGGCAGCAGAACCCTACCAAACCACCACGCTTACCGAAGACCGACAGCATGGATAAGCCAAACACTTGCGCACCAATCACAAGCCATAAAATTTCTGGAAAAGGTTTGGCTAGGCCAGTTGTTAGGGCGGCCAAGTTGCCCATCACCAGCGTGAAGAACATCTCTTTACGACGAAAACGCCGCGTCCCACCGGGTTGGTCCACTAAGGCAATGGCCAGGGCTCCTGCGGCAAAGGCAAAACCCATTTCGTGTTCATTTAATAGGCCAATAAACACAATAATCGGCAATAAGACCCCAATCCCCTGACGTGCGCCAAAAAATAAATTGGGGCTGGATAGGGCACGATTTAAGGTGTCTGAATACAAGTGCATAATTTGGCTCGATGAGAGTTCTTGTTTAGCGCGAATGATGGCTATTCTTGATGGCTATTCTTGATGAATTATAGATGAGAACGGTGATAAGTCGGGCCAGAGGAAGTGCTACGTGCTATCTTCGCCGCTTAGAAATCTAAGG
>CAZIKJ010000360.1:0-3151 GCA_964539685.1 uncultured Pelistega sp. | reverse complement strand
CCTGCAACCCGGTCCAGTCTTGGTCGATGTGCAAGGTTTGACGCTTGACGAGACTGAGCGTGAGCGCCTTAAGCACCCTTTGGTGGGAGGGGTGATTTTATTTTCACGTAATTATCAGAGTCCTGAGCAGTTACGTGCGCTAACCGATGAGATTCGTGCTGCACGTTCAGGTCCTCTATTAATCAGTGTCGACCATGAAGGAGGGCGGGTACAGCGCTTTAGAAATCAGGGTTTTACGCCACTGCCTTCGATGCAAGCTCTGGGAGAGTATTGGGATACGAACCCCTTGTGGGCTATGCGTGCAGCGACAGAAATTGGCTATGTATTAGCCTCAGAGCTGCGTGCTTGTGGTGTGGATTTTACCTTCGCACCTGTACTGGACTTAGATTATGGTGTCAGCACCGTGATTGGCACTCGCTCTTTTCATCGTGACCCACGTGTGGTGACGATGTTAGCGAGAGCGCTAATTCAGGGCTTGGCCCAAGCGGGTATGGCTGCTTGTGGTAAGCACTTCCCTGGGCATGGTTTTGTGGATGCCGATTCGCATATTGCGATCCCCGTTGATGAGCGCGAGTTAGAAGAGATTATGGCGGATGATGCGATGCCCTATGAGTGGTTGAGCGATATGATTCTACCCGCAGTCATGCCGGCGCATGTGATTTATCCTAAGGTTGACGAGAAGAATGCAGGATTTTCGAAAATTTGGATTCAGAAGATTTTACGCCAACGCTTGAAATATAAGGGTATGGTGTTTTCTGATGACCTCACGATGGAAGGGGCTAGTGTTGCGGGTGATATTGTGGCCCGTGCGAATGCCGCCTTAACAGCGGGTTGTGATATGGTATTGGTTTGCAATCGCCCTGACTTGGCCGATCAGTTATTGAATGGCTTAGCTATTGAACCTAAGCTTGAGTCTACCCAACGTTTGCTACGACTTCTCCCCCAATATGTGTTTATGAATTGGGAACAATTACAAGCGGATACTCGTTATCAAGATGCCCGAGAATTTCAACATTCCCTCTTTTCTAAGTGAATTACCGCATCTGCCAGGTGTCTATAAGCATATTGCCGAGAATGACGAGGTCTTATATGTGGGTAAGGCGCGTGACCTCAAAAAACGCGTCAGTTCGTACTTTCAGAAGACGCTAAGTAGTCCACGCATTGCGCATATGGTGCAACGCGTGGTGCGCATTGAGGTGACGACGACGCGCTCCGAGGCTGAGGCACTGATCTTAGAAAATAATTTAATCAAGACCTTACAACCGAAATACAATATTCTATTTCGGGATGATAAGTCGTATCCGTACTTGATGTTTTCTGCGCATGACTATCCACGAATTGCTTATTATCGTGGCTCGACCAACAAGAAAGGGCATTTTTATGGGCCTTTTCCGAACTCGTATGCGGTGCGAGATTCGATTCAAATTTTGCAGAAAGTATTCCGCTTGCGGACCTGTGAAGACAGTGTCTTTAATAACCGCACGCGTCCTTGCTTATTACATCAGATTAATCGTTGTTCAGCACCTTGTGTACAGAAAATTTCACATGAAGCCTACCAAGAAGATATGCAGAATGCTTTGGACTTCTTGGATGGTCGTACTTCACCGATCTTAAAAAATATTGAACAAAAGATGCTACGTGCATCGGATGCATTGGATTTTGAGCAAGCGGCAGTGTTTCGCGACCAGATGCATTCACTGGCCACCGTGATGCATAGTCAGACCATGGAAATGCATAATGCTGTCGATGCTGACATTATCGTCGCTGTCTATCAAGGCGGTAAGTGTTGCATTAATCTAGCCATGGTAAGAGGCGGGCGGCATCTGGGTGATAAAGCTGTCTTTCCAACGCAGATTGATGGTGATAGTGAAAGCGAAGTACTCAGTGCCTATGTAGCTAGCCATTACTTGGAAAATCAATTGCCGAGTCAATTGATCTTATCGCATCCCTTGAATGATAAGGACTTACTACCCTTGCTTATGCAAGAACAGGGTCGTAAGACACGCTTGATTTCACGCTTGAATGATACGCAAAAAGCCTGGTTAGATATGGCTCTGCAGAATGCCAATCTTGCTTTAGCACGGGCCTTATCAGAGTCTGGTGCCAAAGCAGCGCGTACGCTAGCTTTAGCGCAGTTAATGGGATGGCCAACGGATACAGAAAGCTTAGATGCGATATGGATTGAATGTTTCGATATCAGCCATACCGCAGGTGAAGCCACGCAAGCATCCTGTGTTGTGTATCAGCATCATGATATGCAGTCTTCTCGTTATCGACGCTTTAATATTGCAGGAATAACCCCTGGTGATGATTATGCCGCTATGCGCCAAGTCTTGCAACGACGTTATGCGCGTGTCAGTGAAGCGGAAGATATCTTGATGCCAGATATGGTGTTGATTGATGGTGGTAAGGGGCAGATTGAGGTGGCCCGCCAAGTATTTGAAGAGTTTGGTCTGGACACTCGCTTAATTGTTGGAGTCGCTAAAGGGGAAGGGCGTAAAGTCGGTTTAGAAACCTTAGTATTTACGGATGAGCGTGAACCGCTTGATCTGGGTATTGGTTCTTCGGCTTTACTCTTAATTGCTCAAATTCGTGACGAAGCGCATCGCTTTGCCATTACGGGGATGCGGGCAAAACGCGCTAAACAGCGTAATGTTTCTCGCCTTGAGGAGATTGAAGGGGTGGGGGCAAAACGTCGTCAGAAGCTTTTAGCGCGTTTTGGTGGATTTTCTGGGGTCGCATCTGCTAGTATTGATGACTTAAGGTCTGTGGATGGCATTTCACAGCAATTAGCTGAGAGAATATACGAATCTCTGCGTTGATAATAAAGTAAATATGATGAACACTTTTAATATTCCTATTGCACTAACATGGTTCCGTGTGGCGATGATTCCCTTACTGGTAGCCTTGTATTACCTACCAAACGACTGGATGGGGGTACCTGTGCGAGACACTATTGGGGCATTTGCTTTTATCTTTGCGGCGATTACGGATTGGTTAGATGGTTATTTAGCACGTCGCTGGAATCAGACGACGGCATTCGGTGCATTCCTAGACCCTGTCGCCGATAAGCTGATGGTCTGTGCAGCACTCTTGATCTTATTGGATTTGGGTCGTGTTGATTCTTTTGTCGTTTTAATCATTATTGGTC
>CAZIKJ010000359.1:0-3141 GCA_964539685.1 uncultured Pelistega sp. | reverse complement strand
TTTTGTTGTTAGCGTGAGAAACATTATTACCGGTTTTGGGGCGCTTACCGGTTACTTGGCATACTTTTGCCATATTAACACCTCATTAAGTTATAAATTCTGATTTTTGGCTCAGAACTGCCTTATGAATAAATTCAAAATATCTTTTTAAGCCAGTTTTCCCAACTGCTCGCTACTAAATTACACCTTTATTCCCTTATTAAGATCGTAATAAGAAAATAAGATCGTAAAAACTAAGTCTTGGAAAAACCAAGTCCCGTAAAGAACTAAGCCTCGGAAAAAAGGTTAATCTAGAATTATATAAGTAACTTAGCTATGTGGCAAGTAAACTGATGATTTTAATCAGATATTATTCGCAATCGAGATGAATTTGGCAGAAAACCCACGTTTTTGTCTTACTTGATACGCTCGGCTATGTAAATTTCATCATAAGACTTCTTTCTTTGGGCGCCGCTTTTGCCTTGGCTGATACCCTATCTAAGCTTACTCCTGTAGTAGATGCCTCCTCGTGCGCGTAAGCTATTTATGTTCGCAGCAAGGGCGCGATTAGCGGCTTATAAATAATTTTCCTATACCAGAAGTGCAGAATGATCCCGCAAAGTGTAAAGGCGATGCAGCACATAATCCAGAGACTTGAGACGCCTGTTGCAGCGCCTGGCGTAACGATCTGGCTTATCCAACTCAGTGCGCCTTGACCAGGGCCATAGCCAAAATAAAAACCACCGCCTAAGCCAATTCCTGTAAGCATAAAGGTTTGAATCAGAAAGGGGATCGTGGCGATTTTATGGGCACGAAGTACATAGGTATTCATGCATTGGTAAGAGTCTAAAATATGGAAAAATGGAGCGATGGTTAATAGGCTTGCTGCCATCAGGGCGACTTGTGTGTCGGAGGTGTAAAAACCAATAATCGTGTGTTTGCCAAAGAATACCAATAAGCTACTGAGCAGAGCTCCGCACAGCATAATCATAAAGCCGATCTTAATAATGCGATGAGAAATCAATAAATTACGCGCGCCAATGGCTTGTGCGGCAAGAGAGGAAGTGGCAATCCCGAACGACATAGGCATCATATATAGAACAGCGGCTAAATTCGCCATGATCTGATGCGCACCAGAGACATGTGTACCTTCACGTGCTGCTAGCAAGGCCATAAAGGTAAATGCACTGACCTCAACGAAATAAGAGCCTCCCATTGGGATGCCCAATTTCAGAATTTCACTAAAGTGGCGCCATTGTGGTCGTCCTAAGCTTAGTTTAAATTTCTGGTAATAAGGGTCGGAGAATAACACCCATAGACCAAAGGCAAACATTAACCAACTGACTACGGTCGTTGAAATGCCGGCCCCGGTACTTCCCAGAGCGGGAAGTCCAAAATAACCAAAAATTAGGACCCAATTTAAGGCGGCTTTAATAAAAATGCCGGTGACACTAATATACATCACATGTTTAGGCCGCTGAGCCGAGGTACAAATTGAGTAAATGGCCCTAAACATAAGGGCGGCGGGCATGGAGAAGTAGACAATACGCAGGTAAGTGGCGACTTGTTGACGCACATGTTCAGGAACATCGCCCGAGATGCTTAACCAGAGATTGGGAAACAAGAGGAGTAAGCCCGCGATTAAAGCGAGCAACATACCGAGCCAGATACCTTGCCCCCACAGCTCGCCGACTTGGTGGTATTTTTTAGAGCCAATCAGTTGGGAAAAAATGGGGATGAGAGCATGGATAACTCCCGTTAAACTAATATTGACCGTGATGAAAATTGATGCTGCCAAGCTCATGGTCTGCAAAGACTCAGGACTATGGTTACCCAACATCATGGTGTCTAAGACGGCAAATGACACACCTGCCCATTGGCTAATCAAAATTGGCCACGCTTGTTGCAAAATGCTAGTGCGAATTGTCGCATTCGTGTGAATCACGGTATTAGCACCTATGGGTGAGGGTGTTGGCATTCGAAATAAAATTAGTTAAAGCGTTTGAGTAAGAGAAATGTCTCACCATGTCGCTCAGAGCGGCGTTGACCTTGCCATATAATGGTTCCTAAATCAGCGTAAATTTTACTCTCAGAGTCCAATTGTGCTGAGTTGGTTTGGATGAGAACGTACTGACATGAGCTGCTATTACTGAAGTGGATGCCACTAAAGACATAGAGGGCAGAGCGTTGACCTAAGCCCATGCCTTGAGTGCGAACACATGCATCGGCAGGGATATCGCGTTGAACAACTTGGGCCAGATTCTGTCCAACTAGGCGGTAGCTACGGTTATAGTCAACCGCAGGCATCCATAAGATGACAATAATCAACCATGAGCAGGTTGCTCCTGCTGCAGTTAAGACAATACCACGCCACATCGCGGAGGGATTATAGCTAAGGCGCCAGCGCACCAAGAGTGCCCAAATCAGGGTGATTAACAGACCAGCAATCACGGCAAGGTAATTGATGCTGACATCGAAGCCTTGAATTAAACGCATGATATTGTGATTGATTTTGCTCGGCCAACCAAGATATAAGGCTATCCAGCCTAACCAGACCGTGATGAAAAACAATGAAATCACCATAATAGAGTACCAATCGAGTAGATTGATGACACTACGGCGTAAGGTGGGAATCGCCATGGCAGCAAGAACGACCATAGGGATCGTGAGTGGGGCATATTCCATCTCGAAGGAGTCGGAGATAGCAAAAACAATCAGGAAGTTACTGATCATTAAAGCAGCAGGAATGAAAATATGGGGTGATTTATACCAATGACGCCAATTCCATAAGGCGAATACGGCAAATGGCCAGCTCGGCCATAAAAACCAGACCAAATCACGCATATTCTTAGCAATATGGCTAAATTGTTCAAGGGCAAAAGAGTTTGTGTTCCAATACCACCATTCTCTAAACCATGACAGATCTGCTTGTTTGCTGCTTGTCGTCCAGCTGATGGCTAAAAGCGTGGCGATGGTCAAGGCGAGAAGCAGATAAAATTTCTGGCGCTTGCTGTAAAAGCAGGTAAACAATAAGGTAAACGTACAAAGGATTAAAGGGCCCGCGCCGAGCAAGCCGTGAGCAAAGAAGGCCCCGCTAATGGTGACGCTGAGTACAGCCGTTGCTTGGATGGGGTGATCGAGCATGCGCACGAAGCCATAGAA
>CAZIKJ010000358.1:0-4991 GCA_964539685.1 uncultured Pelistega sp. | reverse complement strand
CTCAGCTTGTGCTTGTGGAAACATAAAGCGAAAGCGCACTCCGTCCCACGTAAATGTATGACCACTTTGGCACGCTTGGTAAGCCAGATCACGGGTAAGGGGTGTGATATCACGGCCCCACTGCACTTGCTCCGCCTGTAAAAAATGATCTAACTGAAATGAGGCATAGGCATGTCGCACAGGCCACTCGCTAATTAAGCTGGCAAAACCACCACTATGATCACTATCGGTATGTGAGACCACCACCGTATCTAGTTCACCTACACCTAAGTAGCGAAAACTTGGAATCACAACTCTGGTCGCTGAGTCATGCTCCAACTGAGTCTTAATGCCCGTATCAAATAATAAGCTATGCTTGGCTGTCCGCACCAAGATAGCACTAGCCTGCCCCACATCGAACGCCCATAATTGCCAATCACCCTCAGCTATGGGGTGTTGACGCCCGATAAATGCGGGCATGAGAAATAGCAAAGCTAAGGATTTCAAGGGCAGGCCTTTGGGCATAACAAAACATAGCACCCCAAACAAAGCCAAGGCTAATGCCCAAATAGATGCTCCTGGCAGATTAAGACTCGCCCAAGGTAATGCAGCGAGTCGTTCGGTTAATTGCATTGTGTAATCAAGTAATTGGTGGCATGCATCGGCCCACCACTGGGTAAAATGCAGATATGGGCTTAATAATGCTAAGGCACCCAAGGCCAAGGCCATTGGCGTCACTATTGCGCCCACCATCAGAATCGCATAGGCATTCACTAAGGGTGAGATAAGCGATACTTGGTTAAAGAAAATTAATAAAAATGGCGCTAACACCACTGTAATCGCCAGCTGCATACGACACCATAGTTTAAGCTTATAGAATAAACTCGTAAATATCGCCAAGCTACCATGATCTACATTCGGGCTTGGTTCTAAGACTAATTGGATCACAAGGTGCCGCAAAACCGCCACCGCAGCGAACGACAAATAAAAGCCAGGCGCTAAAATAGCCCAAGGGTCTAAGTACAAAACCACTAAGGCTACTAAGGCAAACATACTTGTTATGGAGATCGGCAGTCGCATCAGGCTACAAAGATAAAATAAAGCCAACATTAAGAAGGTTCTCTGTGCTGGTACGCCCCAACCTGCCAGCAAGCAATAGGCTAGCGCAACGATCACCCCTAGGGCCCCGGCCCAATACAATCCTGCTTGACGATCAGCCACTGGCTTACCACGCCAGCGCCAATAAGGCCAAAACCACATAAAAATCAGTATCACTAAGCTGGATAGCATCGTGATATGCGAACCACTGATGGACACCAGATGAGTCATGCCGGTACGATTAAAGAGTGCCCAATCTTCAGCTGAGATACTACTTTGATCGCCCATCACCAAGGCAATTAATACGGCTCCATAGCGCTTATCGTGCAGGTAGCTGTACATCGCTTCACGGATATCATGACGGAATGCTTGAATTCTTGTATCCCAAGAGTCTGGCTCGTAAGCCTGCAATAATTGTGGTGTTCCACGGACACGAGCGAGTGCTAGTACGTTCTCACGAAAAGCATAGGTCTCATAATCAAAGCCGCCCGGATTGATTAAGCTACGTGGACTTTTTAATTCCAAACTCATCGCCCAGACTTGTCCAGGACGTACGAGAATGGGCCGTTGGACAAGCTGAACCACAGGAGCAGTCGTCGAGTCCTTATCGGCAGGACTTACGTCTACATCTATGTCAGCGGATCCCGCATGACTTTGTTCTGTTGCCGCTGCTTTAGCTGTGTTTTGCTTAAGCAGCCCCAGCTTAGACTCAGCAGTATCTTCAGGAGCCGCCAAGGGCCAGCGCACTCTAATCGTTTCGGGTATGCCTCCTGTTGGTCGAGAACTCAATACTTGCGCATCAAAGCCTATGGCATCAGGCGTATACAAAGCAATTGAACTAACGCGCAATTGCACTCGTGCCACCTTGCCCTCATGCACCGCAGTTAAGCGTTGCATGATGCGCTCATGCGCTTGGTCCAAAGCATAGCTTAAAGACAGTCCAAACCCCAGCGCCATGGCCAAGCAATACGTATATGGCAAGTTAAATCTGCCTATAAAAATGCGCCACCCAACCATTTTGGGCGCATACTGGAATAAGTCGTTAAATGAAGACCGAGAAAAGACGAAGACTGAATACCGAGAAAAAACGAAGACACCAAGTAAAAGCACGGCCGGCAGCGTCAAACTCACCCAGACAAGATCATACGCAGGTAATTGAGGCAATAGAGTAATCAGGGCGAAGGCAAGGATACCTGCAAAACAGAAAGCGCTTAACATCTGCTCATCATACGAGCAAGTCATACGCTAATTTAAGTGATTTGGGTCAAATCTATCCAAGCGTAAAACCACCAATTCCACCTATGAAGTAATACGCGCAAACACACGCTCAGACAAAAATTACGCTTGATGCAAGCGGCGCAACATACAATCACATAGTCAAGTACATGCGTACGCTGAAAGCACATGAGCCATTCATCGGGGCCATCATGCCATACGCGCAAGCACACGCTGCACATTAGCGCCTGTCGCACTCACAATTTCTTGATAGGAAACACCCCGTAAATCGGCCAACTCTCGGGCAATACGCGGTAAATATTCAGGGCCATTGCGGCGATGACCCTGACTATCTACGGTTAAGAATGCTGGTGGAATATCTGGGGCATCTGTCTCTAAGACAATATGGGCTAAGTCCAACTCAGTTGCCAGACGACGGATTTGCAAGGAACGTGGGTAGGTCAAGGTACCACCAAAGCCTAGGCAAAAACCCAAATCGATAAATGCCTGCGCCTGTTGCATGGAGCCATTAAAGGCATGTGCAATGCCGCCTGCTACCCTAATCCGACGCAGGTATTTTAGCAAGGTATCTTGGGAGCGTCGTACATGCAGGATGACAGGTAACTGATAACGCTGCGCCATTTTTAATTGTTCTTGGTAAAAAAACTCTTGCCGCTCACGTTCAGCACCTTCACTTATTTCAGGCACAAAGAAATCTAAACCTACCTCACCAATACCCACAAATAGTGGGTCATCTAAAGCCTTAACAATCGCCGCCTCCAATGCACTTAAGGCTGACTCTTGATTCCACGAATTATTTTTATTTTGAAGTAATTGTTGATAGTTATTATCTACGCTTGTGCTCTTCTTATATATAGCATCACGAGATGATTCTGCTTGCACACAATAGCGCACATACATAGGATGGATACCTAAAGCATAATAGCCACCCGTGACTTGTTGCGCAAGCTCAGCAACAATTGTGAAATTATCAGGATGCACAGCTGGGATGACTACTTTGCTCACGCCCAAGCTCTGCGCCTGTGCCCAGACCTGCAAGCGATCAGGGTCAAACTCAGCAGCATCTAAGTGGCAATGACTATCGATTAGCATGGAATTCCTTTAATTTTAAATAAGCTGCTGCATCAAAGTTCCAGAACCGAAAGAACAACACTTTAGCCGCTTAAGACTCTATTTTACTCTTACTCATTTGATATACATTAAACAAGCCTAAATTAACGCAAAGCAGGCCTAATAGTTCGGGTATTCTTAAGGGTATTTTCTAGATTTAATAGGCTATTTGCTATATTGATGGCTGTTTTAGAGCAATTGTCAGCGCATTTTTGGTCGCCATTGTCATCATTATTGTCAGCGCAATTTTGCTCGCTATTTACCTACGATTCGATAGCTTATTGATTTTATACCTATTTAAGTTTTGGCTTTTTTGAGGAGTCCTTATGTCTTTAGATGCAGATATTGTTGTTGTCGGTGCTGGACCTGCAGGCTTGGCATTTTGCCGTTCACTTGCACAGAGCCCTGTCTCCATTATCGTTGTTGAAAAACAAGCACAAGAAAGCATTGCTAAACCTCAATTTGATGGTCGTGAAATTGCCTTAACTCATGCTTCACGTCATGCCATGGAGAAGTTCGGGATTTGGGAACATGTGCCTAGTGATGAAATTTATCTCCTACGCGATGCTAAAGTATTGGATGGCACCTCAGATTACCTCCTCCACTTCCCACAGCCCGATAGCAGTAGCAAGAAAGAAGGTCTTGGCTACTTTATTGCTAACCATAATATCCGCCAAGCTTCGTACGATGCGGTGAGTACACAAGACAATGTGCAAATCCGTTATGGTCATGGCGTTGCCGATGTTGCTCTAAGTGAAAAAGGCGCTGTAGTAAGCTTAGAAGATGGTTCAAGTATTAAGTGTCGTCTCGTGGTAGCCGCAGACAGTCGCTTTTCCAATACACGGCGCAAGATGGGCATTGGTGCTGATTGGAATGACTTTGGTCGCACCGTGCATGTATTCCGTATGGAACATAGTATTAGCAACGAACACACCGCTATTGAATGCTTCTCCTATGGTCGCACCCTCGCGATTCTCCCCCTAGATGAACACTTATGCAGCTGTGTGGTGACGATCGATAGCCATCGTGCGCATGAGATTAGCGATCTCAGTCCTGAAGATCTAGAACAAACCATTATGGAACAACTCAAGCACCGTTTGGGCCAGATGAAATTTGTTGAGAAGATGGTGAGCTACCCATTAGTCGGTGTTCATGCTAAGCAATTTTATGGCCAATCTTGTGCGGTGATTGGTGATGCTGCCGTGGGTATGCATCCGGTTACAGCACATGGCTATAATCTTGGTTTACAAAGCGCGGTTATCTTAGGTCAACTCATTGATGAAGCCGCTTGCGCAGGCCAAGATATTGCCTCAGCTCGCCTGCTCTCTCGCTATAACATCAAGCATATGATGAGCACACGCACAATTTATCATGGTACGAATTTTGTGGTGAAACTCTTTACCGCTGAGACACCGCCCGCTAAGTTATTACGTAAAGCGGTTATGCGGATTAGTAATAATTTACCGCCCGTGAAATACCTAATTTCGCGTCAGCTGACCCATGTGTCGCATCGATAAAGTTAACCTTACAACGAACAAGCGCGGCGTATAAAGCCGCGCTGGTCTCAC
>CAZIKJ010000357.1:0-2963 GCA_964539685.1 uncultured Pelistega sp. | reverse complement strand
CTGATAGAGACACTTAAGCCAAGCACACGTCTGTGTATTGCGCGCGCCTTAACCAGTGAACAGGAATGGGTGCAGACTCGTCGTATAGCAGAATGGAAGAAGCAAGCCCCGCCTGACTTAGACAAGCAGCCGACCTTGTTTTTATTTCTCGCTTAAATTTACCTAGACGCCTCACCAAGAGAGCATGCCAAGGACGCATCTTACATACAGAAAGTACAAAGGCAAGATTTACCTAGACCACACTTTAGTACCTTTTATCGAAGCCCTTAGTGAGAAATTCGTAAAAGACAGCGCTAGTTACCTGAGAGAACCTGCATAATTGCCGCGGTTTCTATATCCAACACCCCATCATAACGCGCTGGCCGATAATGCATCTGAAAAGCGCGGATAACATTGCGAGTCTGCTCATCCACATTGCCTGTCGGTTCAATCTTATACCCAAGATGCTGTAACTGTTCTTGTGCCCAGGCAATACTCGGCAGCCCCTCAGCGACATAGCGTGCCTGCTGAGCGGCCACATGCTCGGCATTATACCAACGGCCTAAACCGGCTTGCGCCAACTGCTCCCAATCAAAACGCGGGCCAGGATCTATCTTGCGTTGTGGCGCTATATCACTATGCCCTACGATATTCTGCGGGCGAATTTTATGGCGCGCCACGATATCTTGCAATAAAGCGATTAAACGCTGCATCTGACTAGGGCTAAACTCGTCCCAATCGACTCGATTCTCGGGAATTGTATTGCCATAGGCCCGAGCACCAAGATTCACTATTTCAATGCCAATTGAAGTCGCATTCAAGCCCGTTGTACCATTCCAAAAGCTCTCACCCGCATGCCATGCTCGACGATTCTCGTCGACAAGTTGCCATACCTGCGCAGGCTCATCATCAGTAATTAAATAGTGAGCCGAGACGGCTTGCTGGGTCAAAATACGCAAAGAGTCTGGGGTAGTTTCCCAGGTATAGTGCAGCACGACGTGGCGCACTCGACTATCCTGACCCTGCGCCTGATACTGCGCATCGACTAAAGGCGAGCCCTGGCAGGCCACTAATAAGGCCGCACTAAAGAGCATGAGCCCCCTTACTGGGAGACGAAATAGGCTAAGTAGTCTAGAGAGTGGCAATTCACGTTCCTCCTCGATAAACAGGTATAAGCAGGTACACTGATGAGGGGCAGGTACGCAGTAAGCCATTACGTAGGCCTGACAGCCCTTGAGACGCTATTCATGTCTCATCAGATAAGGATAGCTTAATCGATTATTCAGTGTGAAGCACTACCTGATTAATCGTCTCCAGACCAACGTTTAAGAATAGCTTAATTGATTATTCAGACCTCGGCTTAATATTCGCCAAACTTTCTTGAACTTTGCTTGCTTGTTTACGCTGATAAATCACGCGCCACAATAGCAAGAAACCGATAACTACGGCGGCGATAATAACCACAACATAATCACTGCCCTGCTCTTGCATCTGCCACATATGCAGCATTGCTAACACGGCAACTACATACACCAAGCGGTGTAAGCGACGCCAATTGCGTCCAAGCTTACGGACCATGGCTTGGTTAGAGGTCAGCGCCAAGGCCGTCAACATCAGTAAATTCAGCACGCCTAAATAGATAAATGGGCGTTCTGACACACCGACAGCGACTAAGGAGAAATTCAAGCGACGATCAAGCCAGAACCAGAAAATCGCATGACAACAGGCATAGAAAAAAGTGAATAAGCCGAAGGTGCGACGCCATTTGACCAATTCTGGCATCGCTAAATGCACGCGCAGTGGCGTAATACTTAAGGTGATTATCAGAAAAACTAAGGTAGTTAAGCCACTGGATTGCACCATAAAACGCGCAGGGTCAACCCCCAGCTGCCCACCGAAAGCTAAGAACAACCAACGGTACACAGGAATAAGGCAGAGTACGATAAGCCAGGGCTTTAAGCGCTCTATACGACTTGGCTGAGTTTTATTCATACGACAACACCTTTTTTCCAATACTCTTCATCAATACATGGCATATGCATACACTGAGGACATGTTCGTGGACTTTGTCACGGCAGGGAAATGACTTCAATACATGGTGCATACACCCACTTGGACAATAGATTAGCTGACGCTTATATGTACTGGCCTCAGCCAACTAAAAAAACCAAGCGAATAATTAAACTTTACAATATAACTCAAGCAAACGCGCCAATTCACTGACATTTTCTGCGACTTTAGTTGGCTTGGCGACCATTAAGTCATGACGAGAATGCGCGCCATAAGTGACCGCAAAGCTATCAACACCCGCATTATGGGCCATATCAATATCATGCGTGGTATCACCCACCATCACCACATGTTGCGGCTCTACATTAAGTTCCTGCATAATTTCATGCAACATCTGAGGGTCGGGTTTACTGGCCGTTTCTTCGGCAGTACGGGTCATATCGAAGAGCGGTGCCAATTGATGATTTTCAATACCACGATCTAGGCCACGGCGGCTTTTACCTGTAGCGACAGCTAGTTGGATACCAGCCGCCTTGAGACGCTCTAATAATTCACGCATTCCTGCAAATAAGCGCAAATCCGTGTCACGCGTAAAGTAGTGATAGCGATAGCGCTCAATAAAGCGATCAATATTATGATCACCCAAATCTGGAATCGCCTTTCTTAAGGCTTCGGTTAGTGATAAACCAATCACCCAACTCGCTTGCTGATCTGTTGGCACGGTAATCTCTAGATCTCTACATGTCTGCTGAATGGCCACCACAATCGAATGTGTGGAATCCATTACCGTACCGTCCCAGTCAAAAAACACGAGTGAATATGTCATTTAAAAATTTATCCTTTATATTCTCTAAATTATTTTAGTAGCGCTTTGAGGCAAAACTTTGTCGATAACTTAGCTAAACTTATAGCTTGCAAAATAGGGTGCACGTGAACACTGAGCTCACAATCTTGGCACAGTTGCACCTTACCTC
>CAZIKJ010000356.1:0-3011 GCA_964539685.1 uncultured Pelistega sp. | reverse complement strand
ACAACAAATCCAACAGATTGTCGAAGTCTCGCGCCTGCGTTATCCCTCGCAAGCCATGAAGCACCAGCAATTGTTCGCTGATTTTAGTATTCCATATCCTGCAAACTAATTAATTTTTTAACGTTTAGGTTAATAATGGCTCGTATTACAGTTGATGATAGTTTAGAAAAAATCCCAAATCGTTTTGATTTGACCTTGATTGCCACATACCGTGCGCGTGAACTTGCGCAAGGTCACCAACCACGCGTTGATGAAGACAATGACAAACCAACCGTGATTGCTTTACGCGAAATCGCTGAAGGCAAAACAGGAGTAGAGATGCTTCGTAAGGTTCCAACCTAGTCTAGAATAGGGTATCTATGGGTATAAAGAATGTTTCCTCATCTTTTTTACATGCTTTACGTGTAACATCGCCTTTTCGTCGCAAAGCGAAGGTCGAGGAACCGCTTATACCTAATTCCCCTGCACCAATTGAAACCAAGCCAGCGGGCGATCTGTTTGATCCCCTGCTGAAGATGATTTCTTACTTAGATCCCAAAGAAATTGAGATCGTTCGCGAAGCTTATCACTTTGCGGATAAGGCCCATTTAGGTCAGATGCGTGCTACAGGTGAGCCTTACATTACACACCCTGTAGCTGTCGCATGTATCTGTGCAGAATGGAAACTTGATGCGAATGCCTTAATGGCTGCCCTCCTTCATGACACTATCGAAGATCAGGGCGTCCTCAAGTCAGAAATTGCTGAGAAATTCAATGCTGATGTCGCCGAATTAGTTGATGGCTTAACTAAATTAGAGCGTATTAACTTCACCAGTAAAGTAGAGCAACAAGCCGAGAGCTTCCGTAAGATGCTCTTAGCCATGGCTCGCGATGTCCGCGTCATTCTGGTGAAACTTGCTGACCGCTTGCACAATATGCGTACATTGGATGGCGTATCAATAGAGAAGCGTCAACGCGTCTCTAAAGAAACCCAAGAAATTTATGCACCTATTGCCAATCGTTTAGGCTTAAATAATCTAGTTTGTGAGTTTGAAGACATTGCGCTGCAATCTTACCATCCCCATCGCTATGAAGTCCTAAGTAAGGCATTACAGAATGCTCGACACAATCCGCGTGACTTATTAAACAAGATCACCAATAACATTAATAGCGCCCTACCTGCACATGGTATTGAAGCTAAGTTGGTGAGCCGCGAGAAGACTCTCTACAGCATTCACAAGAAGATGCGTGAACAGAAGAAGAGTTTCTCTGAGGTATTGGATATCTATGGTTTTCGCGTTATCGTGAATACTTTAACCGAGTGTTATATCGTCTTAGGTATTTTACATCAGCTCTATCGTCCTGTGCCAGGCAAGTTTAAAGACTATATCGCCATCCCTAAAGTGAACGGTTATCAGTCTTTGCATACCACATTGGTTGGCCCTTATGGTACACCGATTGAGTTTCAAATCCGTACGATTCATATGGATCGTATTGCTGAAGAAGGCGTAGCCTCACACTGGTTATACAAGTCTGAGAACACTACCCTTAGCGACTTACAGAAGCAAACCCACCGTTGGCTGCAATCCTTATTGGATATTCAAAGCCAAACCGGTGACTCAGGTGAGTTCCTTGACCACGTTAAGGTCGACCTGTTCCCTGATTCAGTTTATGTATTCACACCTCGCGGCAAGATTATTTCTCTACCCCGTGGTGCTACACCTATTGACTTTGCTTACTCGATTCATACCAATATTGGTAATCATGCATACTCATGTACCATTAATGGCGAACAAGCAGCATTGAAGACAGAGCTTTCAAGTGGTGATAGTGTTGAAATTTACACGGACCCAAGCGCTGAACCAAGTATGCAATGGCTGAACTTTGTGCGCACTGGCAAGGCTCGCTCTGAGATTCGCCATTACCTAAAGAATGTTCGTCTGGCTGAATCAATCCAGTTTGGCGAGAAACTCTTACGCCAAGCGATGGAAGAGTTAAATACACCGATGCCAGAGAAGGATGATCCGCTTTGGACAAAACTTGCCAAGAGTTCAGGAGCTCAATCCGTTGATGAAATCTTAGCGGATATCGGTCTAGGTCGACGCCTTGCTGCGGTTGTAGCACGTCGCTTCTTTATTGATACACCATTGGTAGCCACCAGTGCTACTGACTTTGATGAAATCAGTCTGGCCAAGACCAGTACGATTCGCATTCAAGGCAATGAAGGCCAATCTGTGGTCTTATCAAGTTGCTGCTCACCGATTCCAGGCGATAGCTTAATTGCCGTCATTCGCCCTGGCCACGGCTTAGTAGTACACGTTGATGACTGCCCTCTCGCTCTCTCACAGCGCAAGAAAGAACCTGAACGTTGGGTCAACGTCGCATGGGATGAAGAACCTAGCAAGCATCTTAGTACGCGCTTAAGCATCACTATCCTCAGTCAGAAAGGCGTACTTGGCCGAATCGCCGCGCAAATCGCTGCTGCTGACTCGAATATTATTCAGCTCAGTATGAGTGATGAAGAGATGGAAATTGGTACGATTAATCTGACCTTGCAAGTGGAAGACCGGACGCATCTAGCACGAGTTATTCGTAGCATCCGTCAAGTCACACAAGTGCAGAAGATCGTCCGCATTAAGGGTCACACACATTAAGCATCAGCTGCTTATATTGTGGATGACTTTCAGCTGCCTATATTGACGACTACCTACGGCCTTATGTTCGCGGCTTTCAGCTGCCTAGGCGCGCGCCTTCTTTGCAGTCTATATTGACACTTGTCTACGACCTATAGGAAGGCTATCTACAGTTGATGTAGACGACGCTTATAGACTAGCGCGAATAATCCCCCCCGCTTGCAATTCAATTTGCGCTTCACAGCGAGCGGCTAATACAGGATCATGAGTTACCAACACGAGAGTGCTTTGCTTTTCCTGTTGTAATTCAAACATCAAGTCCATAATCAAGGCACCATTATTCGCATCTAAACTACCTGTAGGCTCATCCGCAAATAAAATATCGGGTTGCATAACGAA
>CAZIKJ010000355.1:0-2290 GCA_964539685.1 uncultured Pelistega sp. | reverse complement strand
CAAGGTGATTACCTACTTGGTGATGAAGAGGTGAAGCTTTCTTTAGCCGAGCAGGCATCTGAAAGTAGAGATGAAGGCATTCTTGAGAATTTTGGTTTAGCTGACTTATCCAGTGAGTCTGTGCGTAGTTACCGCCAACGTTATAGCAATTTGAATCCAGGTGCCGAGTTAAATACGCTATCTGATATGGATTTTTTGCGTCGTATCGGTGCGTACGCTAGCGACCGAAAATCGGGAATAGAAGGCTTAACCAAGGCTGGATTATTAATGTTCGGTATGCACCATACAATTATGGAGGTTTTTCCTAATTATATGGTCGATTATCGAGAGCAGTCTTATGATGCGCATGAGCGCTGGACCGATCGAATCGTCCCGGATGGTGCCTGGAGTGGCAACCTATATGATTTCTTTTTTAAGGTATATAGAAAGCTTTCTGAAGATTTAAAGGTGCCATTTGTCCTTAAGGATGGAGTAAGACAAGATGACACGCCAATCCATATTGCTGTGCGAGAAGCCTTAGTGAATACCTTAGTGCATGCGGATTATACCGAGCGAGCTTCCGTATTAGTGCTGAAAATGCCCGATATGTTTCGATTTCGTAATCCTGGCTTGATGCGGGTATCAATAGAGCAGGCCATGAACGGAGGAGAGTCAGATTGCCGTAATCGTAAACTCCACCATATGTTCCGACTGATTAATATCGGTGAGCAAGCAGGATCGGGTATTCCTAAAATTCTATTTAGTTGGAAACAACAACAGTGGATACCTCCTTATCTCAGTGAAAAGCGAGAACCGTATAATCAGACGGTGCTTGAACTTAAGAAAGTTGATTTATTCCCTGCAGAAACATTAAAGCAGCTTGAAGCCCAGTTTGGTGAGCGCTTTATGCAGTTGAATATGGGTGAAAGAGCCGCCTTGGCTTTGGCAAAGCTTGAAGGAGGTGTTATTGACCATGCGAGTTTACATGCCATGTCAGGAGAGCACTCAATTGAGACAACAAGACGCTTGCAACATCTAGTGAAATTAGGCTTCTTACATAGTAGTGGAGGCCGTGGTGCTACTTACACCCTAGATGGTGTTGAGCATGTGCGCGTAGAGGATATTTTTGGTATTGAAACATCTGTAGATCAAGATGTTAGCTTAGTACATAAGAATCTGAGCACTAGGGATAAGGTGCCGAGCTTAGCGCATAAGGAATTGAGCACTGGGGATAAGGAGTCGAGCTTAGTACATAAGGAACCTAGCTTAGTACATAAGGAACCTAGCTTAGTACATAAGGAACCTAGCTTAGTACATAAGGAGCCTAGCTTAGTACATAAGGAGCCTAGCTTAGTACATAAGGAGCCTAGCTTAGTACATAAAGCTGTAGAAACACAAAGAGATATAGCGGGTAGGCTTTGTCATAACCTATTACCGTTGCCTATGATTGATGATGACAGCTACCTAAGCGGCGATTATAAAACAGCAGTGTATGAAATAGCCAAAGAAGCTAGAGATAAACGGCGCTTATCAACAACAAAGATGGAAAGAATTATTCTTGATCTCTGTCGCGAGCAGTTTTTTACTATTTCAGCGCTGGCAATAGTACTAAGAAGAAATTCAACTTCGTTACGGATTAATTATTTGGCTCCTATGACTAAAGCTAGAAAATTATTACTAGCATTTCCTACAACCCCGACCCATGAAAAACAAGCCTATCGCACCAATACTGAATTAGAAAGTAGTACTAAGGAAATTGAAAATGAGTAAGTTAAAGATGCATTCACCTAATTTTGTGGATAGTAATATTGAGAAGATTGCTGAGCTATTCGCTAACTGTATTACAGAAACTGTGGATGAGAATGGCAAGTTGGTTAAGGGTGTTGACTTTGACTTATTACGACAAGAGTTGTCGAACGTGGTCGTTGATGGTCCACAGGAACGTTATCGCCTTGATTGGCCTGGTAAGAAAGAAGCAATTTTGGCAGCTAATGCACCTATCGCTAAAACCTTAAGACCTTGTCGTGAGGAAAGTGTAAATTTCGACACGACTGAGAACTTATTTATTGAGGGTGATAACTTAGACGCACTAAAGTTACTCCAAGAGAACTATCTGGGTAAAGTTAAGATGATCTATATTGATCCACCGTATAACACGGGTAATGACTTTATCTATAAGGACGATTTTTCTGTTAGTGCAGAAGAGTTTTTGGAACAGTCAAATCAGGTAAACGAGGATGGCGAACGTTTAGTTAGCAATACAGAAAGTAACGGCCGCTTTCACTCTGACTGGTTAAGTATGATGTACAGT
>CAZIKJ010000354.1:0-5111 GCA_964539685.1 uncultured Pelistega sp. | reverse complement strand
CCTCGAACCCGAGCGTATTACTTGCTGCTGGCCTTCTCGCGAAGAACGCCGTGAAAGCGGGTCTGAAAGTAAAACCACATATCAAGACTTCCTTAGCGCCTGGTTCACGTGTAGTCACTGAGTACTTAACGAAAACGGGTCTTTTGCCTTATCTTGAGCAATTAGGTTTTGACATTGCCGCGTATGGTTGTACCACCTGTATCGGTAATGCGGGCGACCTTAGCCCAGCTTTCAATAAGCTCATCATTGAGAATGACCTTATCGGCGCCGCCATTTTATCGGGCAACCGTAACTTTGAAGCGCGTATTCACCCGAACATTAAAGCCAACTTCCTCGCCTCACCACCACTAGTGGTTGCTTACGCCTTAGCGGGCAACATCAATAAGAACTTGATGGAAGAGCCAATTGGCCAAGATAGTAAGGGCAATGATGTATGGATTGGCGATCTTTGGCCAAGCAATGAAGATGTCGCCAAACTATTGCCTAAAGCCATGAAGCCTAAAGCCTACCGTGACAACTACAAGCAAATCAAATCGAATCCAGGTGAACTTTGGACAAGAATTGAAGGTGTTAACGGTGAAATTTACAACTGGCCAGATTCAACCTATATCGCCAAACCACCGTTCTTTGATAACTTCTCAATGACTCCTGGTGACATTCCTGTGATCAAGGGCGCACGTGTCTTAGGTATTTTCGGTGACTCAGTGACCACTGACCATATTTCACCAGCTGGTTCGATTAAGCCAAGCTCTCCTGCTGGTTTATGGCTACAAGAGCATGGTGTGAGCATTGGCGACTTTAACAGCTACGGTTCACGTCGTGGTAATCATGAAATTATGATGCGCGGCACATTCGCTAACGTGCGCATTAAGAACTTAATGATTCCACCAGCTGATGACGGCAGTCTATTTGAAGGCGGTGAAACGATTCATCAGCCAAGTGGCGAACGCATGTCTATCTTTGATGCCGCCATGCGCTACATCTCAACCGAAACTCCAAGTGTGATCTTCGGTGGTGAGGAATATGGTACAGGTTCATCACGTGACTGGGCCGCTAAGGGTACTTACTTGCTCGGCGTGAAGGCAGTTATCGCCCGTAGTTTCGAGCGTATCCATCGCAATAACTTAGTGGGTATGGGCGTACTACCACTGCAATTCAAAGGCAGCGATAGCGCACAAAGCCTCGAACTGACTGGCCGTGAGACCTTCGATATCAGTGGCTTAGAAAATGGCATCACTGCACAACAAGACGTGACGCTCACCATCCATCGTGAAGACGGCAAGAGTGAGAAGATTCAAGTCTTACTACGTATCGACACACCCATTGAAGTCGAATACTATAAGAGTGGCGGTATCCTACCATTCGTTCTACGCCAATTACTGGCTTAATTGAGCTAAATGAGTGCTGGGCTGCAGATAGTCGGTTGCAGCCAAAGCCACTCAGTAGTCTGTAGAGCACCATAATTAAGCCGTACTTGTTGTAATATAAAGTGGCCTCCAAAAGCTAAACTTACAAAGCTGTGGAGGTCATTTTTTATGACTATATTTTCAAGTCACGATATATTAGGAAATGGTATGACTTTATGTTTTGATGCCATACTGCATTAAAATTGTGTTGCCCATATTGATCTCTTAAATACCAACTATGCCCACTCCTACACGTACCACGTACTCAAGAACAAGTGTCCAATCAACACCTGAGACAAGCGCTGTTGCACCCCTCCCTTCAGCTCAAGCCAGCATTGATATCTTCTGCCGTGTGATTGATAACTATGGCGATATTGGTGTGTGCTGGCGCTTGGCGTGTAATCTATTACAGACCATCCATACCTATCCAGACCTAGCACTGCTTAAGTTAATAACAGAAGTTGCATCTCAACATCAGCTTACATCATCACAAGCCCTGGCTTATTCAAGCTCAGAAAATAAGATCGCTTCAGCTAAGCAGGAACGCCAGCCATCAAAATCCCTCCCCTTGATCCGTCTCTGGGTTGATGATTTAAAGAGCTTTCAACGTATTCTGCCGCTTGTCGATGCGCAGCTGAGTATACAAACCTTAGGGATTAACCATAACAATCAAGTCGCTGAATCACAGATCATCGGTTTTATTCAAATCCATGCATGGCAAGTAAACTTAAGTAATGAAGGGGTCTTGATGAGCGCTCATCTCTCAAGCAGCGATGAGCCTGCTAGTCTCCACTATCCTTCTCGTAACGATATATCTTCAATCTCTCATCAGCCCTTAAGCACAATCACGCCAGCCCCAATTAGCATTGAAGCCTTCGCTTGCGAGCTTGATCCTAACTATATCGCTTCCATGCCAGGGCATACCAAATATTGGTTCAATCTTGAATATCTAAGTGCGGAGGATTGGGTTGACTCATTTCATGCGCAAGCCTCTTTACAAAATAATGGTGTCGCTAAGTATTTCTTTTTTCCTGGTTTTACGCAGGGCACTGGTGGTCTTTTACGTGAAACCGACCTCATTAATCGACTGGACGACTTTTTACATAATCCACAAGCCCAAGCTGATTGGTTAAATCAGTATATGGGTGAAGACGTGTGCCAAGCTTGGCAAGATGGGACACGCCTGATGAGTTTTTTTAGCTATCCACATGCGCCTATTGAATCCCTATTTAAAGCGCTCTTGGCCGGTGAGGATCGCTATATACTCTTAATGCCGCATGGTGTTGTACCTGAGGCAGAGGGCATGCTTGCGGCCTTACTTAAGCATCAATCTCCTTATAGTTACCCTCTTACGTCCCAAACGAAGGAGATACTAAAAGCCACAGACAAAATCCGCATTCACCGCTTTGAATTTATCGAACAATATCAATTCGATTATTTACTCAGCTTATGCGACATTAATTTTGTACGTGGCGAGGATAGCTTTGTAAGGGCTATTTGGGCAGCCAAGCCTTTTGTCTGGCATATCTATCCACAAGAGGAGCAAGCACACTTAGATAAGCTTTGCGCATGGCTAGACAGCTACTCTATGCCTAATGCCTACCGCGAACTCTTGGTCGCTTGGAATCGGAATGCACCAGCTGACATTGAAACATGCCAAGGCATACTGACTGATTTCTTTAATCAAGCTTTAGTACGCCATGATCTACAAGGCTTTGCCAGGGAATATCGTGATTTTTTACATCAAAACCCAACTTTGTCTTTTAGTCTCTTAAGTTTTCAGCCAAAAAATACGTAAAAAGGCTAAAATAATAGATTAAGCGGATTGTAGACAAAAAGCGATGAACGGGTATCACTTTGAGTACCTTGCTAGTTCATACATGGTTAGTGCATAACTTAGCTCTTGCATTACTTGTGTATGACTTAGTTCTTGCATGGGCTGGTTCTTGCATGAGCTGTTGATTGCATTACTTAGTACATGACTTGCTTATTGCATAGGCTATTGATTGCATGACTGAGTGCATGATGTAAAGTTCTTAAGATACTGCATCACGCTTTTCTAATTTTTTAAATATATTTCACTCGGAGTGATTGAATGAAAATCGCACAAGATTTGCGCGTTGGCAACGTAGTTATGGTGGGTTCAGAGCCACTAGTTGTTCAAAAAACTGAATACAATAAATCAGGTCGTAACGCGGCTGTGGTTAAATTGAAATTCAAAAACTTATTATCGGGTAGTGCTAGTGAATCAGTTTATAAAGCTGATGACAAATTCGATGTCGTTATGCTAGAGAAGAAAGATTGTACTTATTCTTACTTTGCAGACCCAATGTACGTCTTTATGGACGAAGAATACAACCAATACGAAGTTGAAGCCGACAATATGGGCGATGCTTTAAACTACCTAGAAGAAGGTATGGCGGTTGAAGTGGTATTCTACGAGGGTCGTGCTATCTCTCTAGAATTGCCAACTATCATCGTTCGTGAAATCACATACACTGAGCCAGCTGTTAAGGGTGATACCTCAGGTAAAGTATTAAAACCTGCGAAGATCAGCACTGGCTATGAAATTTCTGTGCCATTGTTCTGCACCATCGGCGATAAGATTGAAATCGATACCCGTACCAACGAGTACCGTAGCCGCGTGTAATTGATAAAGTCAGCCCTTGAATTTAGTTAAGACATTCATCTGTTTTCTTCTGGCGTTTATCCTCACCAGCATGCTTTCTTTAGCACTCGTGGGTATAAGCGCTCAGCAAGGGGCTGACATCTCAATGAGCTTAAGTACGCTCTGGCAATATTTTATTGTCTTTCTCTATGCCACAGCGTATAAATTAGGCCTAGTCAGCATTGCACTGGCTCTCTTTCATTACTTCTTACCCGTACATTGGCCTAAGCCCATATTGACGCTTATCGCTGGTTTTATTTTGGCCCTACTCTATAACCTCTTTCTGCTCTATGGCACAGAGAGCCAGCAACTGATTTCACAGTTAAGTTTTGCTCAAGTCTTTCAGCAATTTATTATTTATTACTGCATTGGCGGCATGGCAATTGGCTTGATTGGCAGCGTGCTGTGTAAGCGACTCTTAGCGAAGAACCGTTAAACCAAAGCAGCGCCTCATCTAGACCCAAGGCGCTACATCAAGATTCAACGCAGCGCACGTAGACTTGAACGCCTCATCTTAAAACATAAAGCATAAATCAAAATTCGAAGAGCCGTGCTGAGGCTTTAAAGAAACATCCTTAAACATCAAAGCAGTGCACTTAGAAATCAACGCTTCATATTAAAAGGCAAAGCCCCAAGCTTCATATTAAAAGGCAAAGCCCCAAAGTTACGTCTAAAACTAATCACGAAAATTATTAAAGCTCAGTGGCGCGTCACTCACCTCTTTCTTCAATAAAGCAATCACCTCTTGTAAGTGGTCACGCTTAGCACCCGTGACTCGTACCGTATCCCCCTGAATACTGGCTTGTACTTTAATCTTACTATCCTTAATCGTTCTCACGATCTTCTTCGCTAGGTCTCCTGTAACCCCTTTGCGAATTGTGGCTGCTTGCTTCAGTTTGTCGCCAGACATTTTTTCAGATTTTCCGTACTCCAGAAAACGTAAATCCACATTGCGCTTAGAAAGTTTATTCAACAGAACATCCTTGACCTGATTCACCTTAAACTCATCATCAGCAAAAAGTGTCAATTCCCACTCT
>CAZIKJ010000353.1:0-2308 GCA_964539685.1 uncultured Pelistega sp. | reverse complement strand
GTGTAAATATAGGCTTGGTATGAGTTCTTGCTTATATTTTATGAACTGGTTGTGGCACATATATTTAATTATCTCGGTAATTTCCTATCCTGGTGATTTCAAATAATTCAGGCCTCCACCTCCACCACCATCACCTCCATTTATATCACCTCCACTTATATCACCTTTATACGTGCCAGGTGCTTATACATAGCTAGACAATTGTAGAGGAAGAAAAATGCTAAAACCGACCAAACTCGCTCTTTTGCTAGTGGCGCTGTACAGTGCTCCGAGCCTAACATATGCAATTGAGACACATAAACTTACCATCCTAACGGCGGACAACAAGTCTTTGAGGTGCGCTTCTTCAACCCTGAGGATGGTCCCTATTTTGAAGATGATGAGCAAGATGGCCCGCCAAGCCCCGTTGCATTAAGTCAAGAAGCGAAGAACAAAATACTTCAAGGATTGCAGTATTGGGCAGATATCATTCACCCAGCACAAGGTGCGCAGCCTGCTGTCTTAAATATCGGCACTAACCCACAGCCTAATAATGCAGCGGCTTTACCTGCTCGGGTAGAGGAGGAGGATTACCCACTCTATGGGAATGTAGGTGTACTAGCCGCTTTGCTAGGGGAGCCTAAGACAAGTTTACCGAGCACCAAGGGGGCGCAGGCTTCAATCTTTTATGGTGATGCGAATTGGGATGATGATGTCGCGTATATGCCATCACAGTATCCAGTCATCGGAAGTTGGGATATTTTTTCAACAGCAGTTCACGAAATGGCGCATGCCCTTGGTGTTCTGACTACCATAAGTGACGAGGAACGATCCGGCGGCAAACATCGCCTGCAGATAGGCATCGAAGATGAAGATAGTCAATCACCCGTAAAGCCTTGGGCGTTTGATAGGTACACCCAATTATTGCATGATGATAATGGGCGAGCAGCACAAGCAGGGCAGGTGATAATTTGTCCATGGTGTGAGTACACAGATGATGAAATTGCCGCTGGATTTGATATACGCAAGGACCAAGGCTATCTGAAAGGCGACCACATTGATGATGCTTTGCAAGGAGCAATGCCAGGCATTCCCGTTCGAATGGGCTTTTATGGGCCTTCACCAGGTGATTCAGTATACGATGATAATACCCTCAGTCATCTGGAACTACGAAATAGCTTAATGAGTCATCAAACCTATAGCAATTTTGCCGTCTTTATGGAGGCAGAGCTTGCTATCCTGCAGGACCTGGGCTACAAAATTGACCGTCGTAATTTCTTTGGTTCTTCGGTCTATGGTAGTGGTTTAACTCTCCATAATACGAATCCTTACTTTGCCCGTAATACGGCAGGTACAGATTATCTTGATGGTCAATATAGTCAAACCACACTTGGTTTAGGTTTGCATGTTTATGGTAGCCAGAATGATATTACTCAATCAGCCGATATCCTGACCCAAGGCGCAGGAGCAGCAGGCATGCGCGTGGACGGCGAGGAAAACACTATTCACATTCCAGAGGCGACAAAGATCCATGCCAATGGTCTGAATGGGCGTGGTACCATGTTTACCTATGGTAAAGATCACCAGCTTATTCATCAGGGTGAGATCCAAGCAATGGGTGATAATGGAGTTGGACTACTGTTTAGCTTTGGCAATAATTCCAATAGTAATGCAAGTGAATATCGAGGTTCTTGGATACGAAATCGGATTAATCCATGGACTGGGCAAAAAGAGAACCTGAATATGCTACCCGAATTGCAAGGCGCGTTAATGAAGCAAGTCGACATTAGCGGTAAGGTAGTGGGCAAGAACGCGTCCATCTATATCGGCAGTAACGCTTTAGTCGATAAGATCAATATCCTCGCAGGCGCACAATTACAGGGCGATATTTTTGCTGATTACCATGAGTATGATCCACAAGGACAATTGCGTACAGGTATGATTACTTTCGGTTTGCAGGCCAATAACCGAGGTCAAGCGACAAGTCAAGCCGATCCGAATTTTGTCTTTCGCTATGATGGCAATATTATGGGGCCAAACAATCTACGCCTCAGCACAGAAGGGGGCGTGACGAGCTTGAATGGTCAACATCAGATCGTGTCGGTGAATGTGGCAAAAGGCAGTACCTTACAAGGCAACGGTCGCTACACCTTAACGAGCGCGCATCAAGGGCGGTTTATCAATCAGGGGCGTGTATCGCCAGGTAACTCCTTCGGAGAGATAGTCATTAAGGGTGACTTTACCCAGACCTCTACGGGTGAACTCTTGATGGAAGTAGATGGTCAGGGCAATCATGATATCTTGCGTGTTATAGGGGATGCGAATGTTG
>CAZIKJ010000352.1:0-6593 GCA_964539685.1 uncultured Pelistega sp. | reverse complement strand
ATTTCGATGCACAAACCATTACGAGCGACGATAATGGCCTTGGGATGAGCCAAGATGGGGTTGTTGCCAATGTAGGCACTAGCGCTCGTTCTGGCACGCAAGAATTTTTCGCTTCACTCCCAGGTGACCAACACAAAGACGCTCAGTTAATCGGTCAGTTTGGTGTGGGTTTCTACTCGGCTTTTATCGTGGCCAAGAATGTGACGGTGGTTACGCGTCGTGCAGGCACTACTGCCGATCAAGCAACCCGTTGGGTGTCTGATGGTCAAGGTGAATACACCTTAGAAACGGTTGAAAAAGCCAACCGCGGCACAACGATTACGCTCGAACTGAATGACGAGGGTACTGAATTCCTGAATGTCTGGAAGTTACGTGAAGTTCTCCGCCGTTACTCAGACCACATTTCTCTACCAGTGCAGATGCAGAAAGAAGACTTCGACCCTGAGTCAGGTCAAAGCACTAAGCAAGATGAATGGGAAACCATTAACCAGGCGAATGCCTTATGGACGCGCTCGAAATCGGACATTAGCGATGAGCAATATGAAGAGTTCTATAAGCATATTAGCCATGACTTTGAGAACCCACTCGCTTGGACTCATAACCGTGTCGAGGGCCGCAGCGAGTATACGCAACTGCTGTATATTCCTAAGCATGCGCCTTTTGACCTATGGGATCGTGATGCACGCCGTGGCGTGAAGCTCTACGTGAAGCGTGTATTTATTATGGATGATGCGGAGCAATTGCTGCCTTCATACTTGCGCTTTGTCCGCGGTGTAATTGACTCGGCTGATTTGCCGCTTAACGTCTCTCGTGAAATTCTGCAAGAAAGCCGTGATGTTAAAGTCATCCGTGAAGGCTCCGCCAAGCGCGTACTGGCTATGCTAGAAGACATTGCCGAGAATCGTCCTGAAGACTACGCCGCGTTCTGGTTAGAGTTCGGTCAGGTGCTGAAAGAAGGCATGGGCGAAGACCAGGCTAACCAGGAGCGTATTGCGAAATTGCTGCGCTTCTCTTCTACGCTCGACGATCAAGCTGTACAGACTGTTAAGCTGGAAGACTATATCGCACGCATGAAAGAAGGCCAGGATAAGATTTACTATGTCGTCGCTGAAAGCTTTGCGAATGCCAAGAGCAGCCCGCATTTAGAGATCTTCCGCAAGAAGGGTATTGAAGTCTTATTGCTTTCAGACCGTGTGGATGAGTGGATGTTGTCATTCTTCCGTGAGTTCGATGGTAAGTCATTGGTTTCAGTATCTAAAGGTGGTTTAGATTTAGAGCAATTGGCAGACGAAGAAGAGAAGAAGCATCAAGAAGAGGTGGTTGAGAAATTCAAACCACTGGTGCTACGCTTGCAAAGCACCTTGAAAGACCGCGTGAAGGATGTGCGTGTAACCTTGCGCTTGGTGGATTCGCCGGCTTGTGTAGTTGTGGGTCAGAATGATTTGAGTCCACATATCCTACGTATGCTGAAAGCCTCAGGTCAAGAGACACCCGATATCAAACCGATTCTAGAGATTAATCCTGAGCATCCATTGATTGAGAAAATCAGTCAAACTACAGGTGCGGATTACGAAGATTGGGCGAGTGTGCTGTTAGACCAAGCGATGTTGGTTGAAGGCGCGCAGATTGAAGACCCAGCTGGTTTTGTGAGAAAGCTCAACCGCTTGATGTTGCAGGGTTGATTCATAACAAAACTCGACGATAAGATTGACGTCTTTTAGCAATTAGGAAAACACCGCTACTTGAAAGATCAGTAGCGGTGTTTTTGCAAAAATCGGCTTGTATATGACACTCTTGTAGTCTTAATGTGGTCACAAATTAAGTGCGCTTGTTATTTCCCTAACCCTGGCAATTCCCGCCAAGTCCATCCCGCCTCGCGGCGATAACGCGTCCAATCAAAATAAGGGCCTGGGTCAGTTTTGCGTACAGGAGCAATATGTTCATGTCCGCGTACTGCACGCAAGGTATAGTGCTGGCGTAGCAATGCACTTAACTGTGCTAGGGCAGTATACTGCGCGGCTTCATACGGTGCGTAATCGCTGCCTTCCATCTCAATACCAATTGAGAAATTATTGCAAACTTCACGCCCTTCAAAGCTTGATACGCCGGCATGCCAAGCGCGTTTATCGGTACTGACAAATTGTACAATTTCGCCATCGCGACGAATTAAAAAGTGTGCTGAGACACGTAAGCGTTGAATTTCTTTAAAGAAGGGATGGTGATCGACTTCAAGGGAATTGGTAAATAATTGCTCAATATACGGCCCCCCAAAGACATAGGGAGGTAGGCTAATATTGTGAATCACTAATAAATACGGTGCTTCCTTGTCGACTCGTTCATCGTGATTCGGTGAGGGGCAATGACGAATGTTTAATTCCGCCGCCGTATCCGCTATATTGCCATTAACAGTTGTCGCTGAACCTTGATAGGCTTGAGATGTGGCGGCATGTTGATCAGCTTCTAGTCTCGCTGAATCCTGAGCCGCCTTCTGTGCCGTCGCTAACCCAGCTACATTAGCAGACTCAACTAAACTAGCAGACTCTGCTACCACTTGATATATCCAACCATGTCGGTCTATACGCAGAGTACTCACGCTCTGGGCCCTAAGCGCTCATGCTCTTCATTGCACCAGGCGTGACCATAACGAATTAGCGCTTCATCTTCAGGCACGTGGGTATGGCAATGTTCACATTGCACCATGGTGATGGTCTTTAAGCCTTCTTGATGCGCTTTGCGTCCTGCCCGCCCAAAGCGTCTGCCACGCTCTGGAGAGCCCTGAGCTTGATTAGCCGATGGCTGACCTGCGTTCGGATGACGCTCTTGCATACGTGCTCTTTGGGCCGTGACGGCTGCTCTACGGTAGAGATAAATACCCGCAAAAATCAACACGAGCCAAAACAAATACTTCATGGATTAGCCTTTATGGAGTAATACTTCAAAGATGAAACGAGTGCCTGTGTAAGCCAGCATCAATAAACCAAAGCCAACCAGAGTCCAACGCAGAGAGACGCGGCCACGCCAGCCCCACATAATGCGACCAAATAGCAAGACACCGAAAATCAACCAAGAGATTAAGGTGAAGAAGGTCTTATGATCACGTGGCAAGATCGCACCTGTGGCATTCATTGAGACTACACTGCCTGTGATAATCGCTAAGGTCATCAGCACAAAGCCAATACCAATTAAGCGAAAGAGAATGCGTTCTTGTACCATTAATGGGGGTTGTGCATCCAAGGCACGGCCCCATATACTGGGTGTCTTGCTAAAGTCCTGCGGGCGATGTAAGTGGCGATCTAAACTCGTCATAATCAAGGCTTGTAGAGCGCCGACGGCAATGATACTGTATGAAATTAAAGAAATAATCAGGTGTATTAGGAAGGTATTGTTCTTAATCACCATCACCCCTGTATCGCTATCAGGCGGGAAGATGGCCGCGAGGAAACTGACTAAGGAGGCGATTGGTAAGAGGGCGAGCAAGAAGCCATATGCCTTGATGAAATTGCTTTCTAGCCAATAAATCATCAAGCCAATCCAGATGGTGAATGACAGCCCTAGTGACCAATTGATCGTAATATGACTCTCATGCAGCATAGTCATATGAATCGCTACACCATGAATGATGATGAGGAATAATAGGCTGATGGAGTACCAAGGCTTGTACTTATTAATCTCCACGTGCTTGTATAAGGCCGACCAAATTACGGTGCCTAAGCCTAGATAACCCAACGCTGTGAGATAGTGCAATACAATATCGGATGACATGAATCGAATACGCCAAAAATGTGTCTATGAATCGGTATCGATGTTCTGAGCGGAAGTGCTTATCTAAAGTGCTGAGCTTAACTAAGAGACGCAGCTTAAAGCCTCGCTGTAACGCTTAAGTGAAGTTCTAAGCTAAGCGCTGAGCTGAAGTTTCTCGTTTGAAGTTCTTCCAATGAAGTTCAGAACGAAAGGGCTCACAGAACGCCATACCATATCGTAGTATAGCATTGAAGGCCTTCTACAAAAAAGTGAAGCAGATATGTTTGATAACTTAACGAATCGTTTGTCCCGCGTCATGAAGACCATGCGTGGCGAGGCACGATTAACTGAATCGAATACGCAGGAGATGTTGCGTGAAGTTCGTATGGCCCTGTTAGAGGCTGACGTTTCTTTGCCCGTCGTGCGCGAATTTATTGCTAAGGTCAAGGAAAAAGCCCTTGGTGAAGAGGTTGTCGGGAGTCTTAGCCCTGGCCAAGCCTTGGTCGGTGTGGTACATAAAGAACTCACGGCCCTGATGGGCGCTGACTTAGGTGAGCATGCTAGTGAGCTGTCGTTAGCTAGCCAACCGCCCGCCATTATTCTGATGGCAGGTTTGCAAGGTGCGGGTAAAACCACGACTACGGGTAAGCTCGCCAAGCTATTGCATTTAGGCAATTATCACCAGCATGGGAAAAAAGGCGCCGCGAAGAAAGTTTTAGTGGTAAGTGCTGACGTGTATCGACCCGCTGCGATTGAACAGTTAAAAACCGTTGCCGCGCAAGTTGGCGTCGATTTTTTCGCATCCGATAGCAGTCAAAAACCACAAGATATTGCTAGATCGGCTTTAGACCATGCCAAGCGCCATTACTATGATGTTTTGATTGTCGATACGGCGGGTCGCTTAGGTATTGATGAAGCCATGATGCAAGAGATTAGTCAATTGCACAAATTGCTTAATCCTGTGGAAACCTTATTTGTGGTCGATGCCATGCAAGGTCAGGATGCGGTTAATGTGGCTAAGGCCTTCTCTGACGCGCTACCATTAACCGGTGTGGTATTGACCAAGCTGGATGGTGATGCACGCGGTGGTGCTGCTTTATCGGTGCGTCACATCACAGGCAAACCGTTGAAATTTATCGGTGTCTCCGAGAAGCTAGATGGCTTAGAGCCATTCCACCCTGAGCGCATGGCTCAGCGTGTACTGGGCATGGGTGATATTGTTTCCTTGGTTGAGAAGGTGCAAAGCAATATTGATATTGCTGAAGCCGAGAAGATGGCCAAGAAAATCAAGAGCGGTACAGGCTTTGATTTGAATGATTTTCGTGATCAGCTGCAGCAGGTGAAGAAGATGGGCGATATGGGTTCACTTCTTGAGAAGTTACCTGCCCAATTTTCTCAAGCGGCGAGCCAGATGCAAAGCGGTCAAGCTGAGAAGCAGATGCGTCGCACTGAAGGTATTTTGAATTCGATGACACCTGAAGAGCGCAGCAAGCCCGATCTACTGAAGGCTTCGCGTAAGCGTCGTATTGCCGCTGGAGCTGGCGTGCCAGTACAAGAAGTGAATCGCTTACTCAAGCAGTTTGAGCAGATGCAAGGTATGATGAAGCAATTCAAAAAAGGTGGCATGGGCAAGATGATGCGTGGTATGGGTGCACTCAAGGGCATGGGTTCAGGTCTAGGCGCTTTCGGTGGTTTTGGGAAGAAGCGTTAAGTATATTCCCAAGGGTTGATCGCTAAATAGTCTAGGGTTGCCTTATGAAATGCTGTGATTTGCCAAAGTCACCAGGCTGTAATGTAATCGTCTCACCAATAAAAAGGACTTTTCCGAGGAAAAGTCCTTTTTGTATCTTAGGCGATCAAACAGCAATTAACTGTTTAATTAAGGCCGCTTGATAGCCCTAAAGAAGCTGAGGATTATAGCTCAGGAATACGTAATACTTGGCCTGGGTAGATCTTATCTGGGTGAGTCAACATAGGTTTGTTGGCTTCAAAGATTTTCTGATACTTGTTAGGGTCGCCGTACATCTCTTTAGAGATTTTCGATAAGGTGTCGCCCTTAACCACGGTGTACATGCGAGATTCCATGCCAGCACTGATGGCTTCAACTTTGCTTTCCACTTGCGAAATACCTAGGGTGTTACCAAGAGCAATCGTGATTTTCTCTGCGATTTCTGTAGATTGTGCTTTACCCGCTACGGTTACTTTATCACCGTCAACAGAAATATCTAGACCTTCAGCATTCAAATTATGCTTCTCGAGTTCTTGTTTTAGCTCTTCGGCAGATGCGGCTTTGGCTTCAGAGCCACCGAATAATTTAGCACCAGCTTCTTTTACAAAATTAAAAATTCCCATTACAACTCCTTGTGTGAAATGAAAAGAACTTACGCTCTATTATTCTACAAAATTCTTACAATACCAAGTAGGCTTTAGTAAACAAATGTTAGTTTAATGCAAAATGTAAATGGTTTAAGTTGAAAACCTAGGTTTGGATTGGTATTTTTAGGTTTTTTGCGACAATAGGGCGGCCATACAAAAGGGCGGCCATATCTAGCCGCCCTTGGTGCTCCTGCGTAATACTTAATCCGCTTAATCCACTTAATTCGCAAACTTATCTGTGGCTCTTAACAGCTGACGTAGGATCTCTGGCTCATTAAAGGCATGGCCCGCATCGGCGGCGATATGAAATTCGGCTTCAGGCCACGCTTTATGCAGCTCCCAAGCGGTTTTCATCGGGGTGCAGCAGTCATAACGACCTTGGATAATAATCCCAGGAATATGACGAATTTTATCCATATTCTTTAGAATCTGACCTTCTTCCATAAAACCGAGGTGCGTGAAGTAATGGTTTTCAA
>CAZIKJ010000351.1:0-12143 GCA_964539685.1 uncultured Pelistega sp. | reverse complement strand
CTTCAACATCGCCGGCCAGAAGAGGGCGTGGAAATAAATAATATCTTTACCGATAAAGTGAATCTGCTCAGTGTCGCCATTCGGGTCAAGAATGGTATCAAAGTCTAGGCCATTTAGGTCGCAATAGGCTTTTAAAGAGGCTAAGTAACCCACGGGCGCATCGAGCCAAACATAGAAGTACTTGCCTGGCGCGTCAGGGATTTCAATGCCGAAATAAGGCGCATCACGTGAGATATCCCAGTCATTAAGCTTGCTGTTCTCGACATCATCACCAAGCCACTCACGGGTTTTGGCTAAGACTTCAGACTGTAAGCGCTTATTGCCTTGACGATTCGTGCCGTGGGTCCACTCATGGAGGAACTCGACGCAGCGTGGGTCTGAAAGATTAAAGAAGAAGTGTTCTGAAGTCTTCAGCACAGGCGTTGCATTACTCAAGGTTGAGTAAGGATTAATCAATTCAGTCGGCTGGTATACCGAGCTACAGACCTCACAGGCATCGCCATACTGGTCCTTAGCGTGGCAGGTTGGGCACTCACCCTTAATATAGCGATCAGGCAGGAACATGCCCTTCACTGGGTCGTAGAACTGTTCAATGGTACGCTGACTAATTAAGCCATTGTCTTTTAAGGCTTTATAAATCGAACCCGAAATTTCCGCGTTCTCTGGGCTATGCGTGCTATGCCAATGGTCAAACTTGATATGAAAGCCGTTCAAGTAGGCAGGACGCTCACTGGCAATCCGTGCAACCAATTCTTCAGGTGTGATGCCGTCCTTTTCCGCTTTGAGCATGATAGGCGCACCGTGCGCATCATCCGCACAAACAAAGTGTACCGTATGGCCCGACATTCGCATGGCTCGCACCCAAATATCCGCTTGGATATATTCCATGATGTGACCAATATGGAAAGAGCCGTTAGCATACGGCAGTGCTGTGGTAACAAAAATAGTACGAGTCATGTTTATCGAATTTTTCTAGAAGCAAAAGAATGATTTTAGACGATATACAAGGATTTTTCGGCGTTTTGGGGGAAACAGATATAAATGGGCGCCCTTTTTGGCGGCAACGAGCGTAAAAGGTAAAGGCGCCCTTGACTTGTTGAGGAGCGCCTTAGGAGAACTTCACTGATTCAGAGCTGAAATAAGAGACGGGCCAAGGGAATTTTATGGCGTGCTATTGCCTCGTGTTTTTGCGTCTGTACTGATCGGATTTATAAGTCGAGCAAGGATATAAGAAGTACACCTTAATGAATTTGCTCCAAACACAGACTATTTAATTTCACGAATCTCCACATCCGTCACATCTTCGGGTTTGCGACGGCTGTAGCTGGGTTGCTTAAAGCGGCCATTAAACTGTGATTGGGTTTGCTGTGCACGTTGGCGTGTCTGCTGCCAATAATCCGAGGCAGAGAATTGTTTGCCGCGCACCAGTGAAACGATATACAGCACGCCTAAGACCACCACGGCAAAAGCGATAAAGAAAAAGGTTAAGACTAGGCCAGCGATGGTCAGAGTGATAAATAAAATCCCTCTGAATAAATTGCCTAAAAAATCTTGCATGAGAGATATACTCCGAGAAGTTAAAGGTGTTTACAAACTATTTTCGCATAAACACGTTATGATTAATTCTATTCTACTACTAGATTTGGATGTATTATGTCAGTAAATGTTTCAGCTAACGACGTACTCAATGTATTAAGCGGTCTTAAAGATCCGATTATCGGCGAGCCCATTGGTCATAAAATTAAAGCCAATGATATTGCGCTCGATGGTTCTAAGGCAACGATTCGCTTTAAACCTGGTTATTTCTGTAGTGCGGCGGACCAAGGTGCGATTCAACAACAAATTGAACAACTCTTAGTAAGCCAGGGTATTACATCCGTACAGCTGAATTGGGTAAATGGTGTTGAAAAGCATAAGGTTCAAGATGGCCTAAAACCCATTGAAACAATTAAAAATATTATTGCGGTCGCATCAGGCAAGGGCGGTGTAGGCAAAAGTACCACAGCGGTGAATTTAGCCATTGCCTTGGCGCAGACGGGTGCCAGTGTGGGTATTTTGGACGCGGATATTTACGGACCGAGCCAACCACTCTTATTGGGTTTGCGTGGCAAACCAGAGCTTGATGAGAATAAACATATGATCCCACCGAAAGCACACGGTGTTTATGTAAACTCCTTCGGTTTCTTATTGAATGATGACCAAGCGGCTATCTGGCGTGGTCCAATGGTGGTACAAGCCTTAAACCAACTACTCAGTCTGACCGCTTGGCCTGAGCTCGATTATTTAGTGGTGGATATGCCCCCAGGTACAGGGGATATTGCCCTCTCTATGGCGCAGAAAATCCCTGTGGCGGGTTCAGTGATTGTGACAACCCCACAAGACTTAGCTTTACTTGATGTGCGCAAGGGCGTGGATATGTTTAATAAGGTGAATGTGCCGATCTTGGGTATTGTCGAAAATATGAGTGTGCATGTCTGCTCTAAGTGTGGGCATGAGGAGCATATTTTTGGTGAGCATGGTGGGGAAAATATGGCCGCTACCCTGAAACTTCCGTATTTAGGTGGTTTGCCGCTTGCTATGCAGGTGCGTGAGTTTTCAGATGCAGGAAAGCCGATTGTTTCCGCTGATCCACAAGCGGATGCGAGTCAACGTTATCGTTTAATCGCCCGTAAGGTGGCGATTAATGTTTCTAATCAACCCCTAGATATGGCTCATAAATTCCCTCCAATTGTGGTAAAACACTAATATGTTAACTCAACGTATTAGTTTTCCATGTCAAAAATTGGTCGCTATGTATTAACACTCTTATGCTTAATGCCCGCATCGCTGTGGGCTCAAGACAATACAGAAGCAGCCAAGAATACCAAGCCCGAGGTGGTGATTGACCCTAGCGGCTTGCCTCCCGATGTCTTAGAAGTGGTACAAAAAGGCGTCGGCGCTATCGTACGCCAGGCCGATGATCAAGATGGTGGCGAGGCTGCGCGTATTCGCCGCAAGGGACACGATGCGGTTGTCTCGGCTTTGGCCACCAAGGGTTATTTTGACCCTGTCGTCACCCTTGAAGTAGGTGAGGATATTGGTGGCGACACTTGGGATATCTCAATTGAGCCAGGTGAAATCTCTAAAGTTACCCATGTTGATACCCTGTTTAAGGGGCGAATTTTAGCGCCTGAATACAGCGAGCGTGTTGAGAGCTTGCGTCAGTCTTGGGGCTTGCCTGTAGGCGAAGACTTTATTAATGCACGGTGGAGCTCGTCCAAGACACGCCTTTTGGACCAAGTGCAAGCGCAAGACTTTTTCCTCGCACGATTAGCGCATTCTCAAGCGGTGGTAAATCCAGAAACCTCAAGTGTGGCCACGACAACTTTAATCGATAGTGGTCCAAGTGTGACCCTGGGCCATATTGAAGTGGTTGGTTTGCGTCGGGTACCTGCTAGCTTGGTGAACCGCTATGTGCAGTATGCACCAGGCACACGCTTTGAGCAAAAGATGCTCGATGAGTGGCAACAACAGCTGCAATCCACCAACTTCTTCCGTGGTGCTTTCGTCAATTTAAAAACACCACCAGGCGAAGAAATTTACCAGCAAGAGACCGCTGAGCTCCCTGTGACCGTACGCGTGACCGAAGGGCCCGCGCGAGTCGTGACGGGTTCTTTTGGTATTGATGATGTAGTCGGCGGGCGCCTAGAAGGTATGTATGAGCAAAGAGTGATTTTTGGTTTGCCGATTATTTTCGAAGCAGGCGCAGGTGTGGATAAGGACAATCAACGTCTGTATACCGACTTCTACCTGCCACCGAATGAAGATGGTTCCGTCGATAGTCTCGGTTTGATGGCTAGGCGCACCGATATTAGCAATGAGAAAGTCACGAGTCTAGGTTTGGGGTGGCGCCGTAAGCATGAGTTTAAGCTTGACCCCAATAGCCGCGTAGAGTGGGAAAGAAACTTCTCTATCTTGGCGACATACGATAGCGTTAAGCGTAAGGATGATCCCGTCAATCCAGAATTTAAGTTACCTGCTGTCGTGGCATCCTATGATATCTTGCGCCGAGATGTGGACAGTAAATATGACCCTCGTAGCGGTAATCTCGTGCAAGTAGGTGTGGGCATTGGGCGTAACCTCAAACAAAATACTAACTTTGCACGTGCTTCAGCCCGTGGCCAAGTCTGGTTCCCAATGGGACGGCGTGATGTGGTCACCGTGCGTGCGGAAGTCGGTAAGGTATGGGCTGCCGACGATACTATTTTCCCCGATGATTTTGGTTATCGTACCGGTGGTGCGCGGACGATTCGCGGCTATAAATATTATGGCATAGGGAATAAAATTGGCGATACCGTGATTGGTACGCGTGCCTTGGCCGTCGCCAGTGTTGAGTATATGCATTACTTTGATGATGTATTTGGTATGGGTGTGTTTGTCGATGTGGGTGATGCGGCGCCTTCATTCCGTGATATGAAGTTGCATGCGGGCTATGGCGTTGGTGCCTTGATTAAGACCCCAGCAGGTCCTATTAATATTGACTTGGCCTATGGTCAACGTGACAAAAAACTACGACTGCATTTCTCTTTAGGGATTGCCTTCTAAGATGATAAAGAAATGATAAAGAATCGCTTGCTTCGTTCCTTTAAAAGTGTCTGGGGAATTCTATTATGGTTCCTGCTCTTAGTATTGCTCGCTTTTGCCTGGGTGTTCTTTACCAATAGTGGTTCAAGCTTTGTCTTAAATCGGGCCATGCCCGCACTGGGCGCTGAGATGGGCGTAATTCGCGGCTCCATTATGCAGGGCTTAAAGATTGATCACTTTAAGCTTGAAAATGAAGCGATGCGAATTGAGGCCGATAATATTGAGATTGCCATACGCTGGCGTGATCTTTGGCGCTCACGTGCACATGTCAGTTTATTCGCGGTTGAAGAGCTGCGGGTTGAACTCTTTCAGCAACAGGTAGAAGCAGAAACCACGAGTAGCAGTCCATTCCAATTGCCTGAACTGCCTGTGGAAGTGTTGATTGATAAGATTCGTCTTGACCGCTTCTCTTTTGTCCAGGCTGATGGCAGTACCTTACCAGTACAACTGGGTGAATTGGCCTTGAGTGGGATTAAGTGGACCCGTGAGAGTGCGAATCTGATTCTTGATGGGGTGTATATTGATCACCCCGTATTTGATAGTTTGATTAAAGGTGAAGTGCGACTTGAGCAATTAGGTAATCCTGATTGGCCCTTATTTATCCACTTATATTCAAGTAATCAAGGCAAGATTATAAGTTCTCCCTTATGCTTGAACCCGCCGCAAGTACAAGCAGAAAATAAGATTCAAACCGACTTAGCGTGTAATCTTGACCTCAGTTTAAACTTAACGGGTTCACTGAAAGCGCTCAAGTTGGAGATGGCGGGCAGTGGGCAGGAGGTTGTGCTGAAGGCCGATGGCCTTATGAATATTTTTGCCCCTTTATTGCTTGAAAATCTCGACTTGCAATTTAGCGTACCGAATAGTACTCAGCTGAATGCCCAAGTCATTAGCGAGCATGACACGGATGGTCTGCAGAAACTCGTCGCCGATGTGCAGGCTGAGCGCTTAGATCTTAGCAATATTATGCCGAGTAGCTTAGTTGGCGGACGCTTGCACTTAAGTACTGAAGCCACGGGTTTGAGTCAATTCAAGCGTGCTGAGATGCGTCTAGAGCTTGGTTCAGGCAGTGTGTGGAATGCGCAGACCTTGAGTGGTGATGTGGATCTTGCCATGGATTTGCGCCAAGTGTTTACGCCACAAGCCGTGCAAGCGCCTACTACGGATGGCATACAAGAACAGCCAAACCAGGGCTTTGTTTTAGAAGATGTGATTTTTGAGCGCGCTAATATCAATCTGCGTGTTGGTGATAATCATATCCAGACTCAGGGTGAGTTTGGTCAAACAGGTGATAACTTGCGTGTAGATGCCGAGCTTCCTAAGCTTGAGCATGTGTGGCAGAAGATTGGTTATGCCGCTCAAGTTAAGGGTGATTTGCAGGGTAGCGTGCGTGAGCACAGTCTGAACTTAAATGGTTATTATCAAGTGGCGGATAGTCAAGAGCTGGGTCAAGCGCCGATTGCTTTCGATATTCAGGGTAGTGGCACCGCTAAAGATCTCTTGCAGATTCCTTTTTGGCGTGGCAGCTTGGATCAGCTGCAGGTCAAACACCTCGATTTTGCCCTCGATTCTGCTGGGAAAATGGCGGCGGAAGTGTTATTGGATAATGCGATTCAGTGGCAAGTGGGAGAAGCTGAGTTTCGCTTAAAAGTACCAGGTGATAAGGTCGCTAGCATAAAGCACCAAGGTTCCTCTCAAAGTGGGGCGGTCTTAAGTTCGATTGGCGAAGTTAAGCAGTTGGCTGTCTCTCAGAAATTAATGCAACTCTTGAATTTGCCGCTGGATGAGCAAAGCCGTGCGAGTAAAACTAAGTACGATGATGTGTTGTATGACATTAAGTGGAATCTTGCCCAAAGCCCAGCCCTTAAATTACAACTTGAATTACAGCGACAAGGTAAGCGCTTTCTACCGATTAATCCTGATATTCCTTTAGATATTAAGCAATTGACTGTATTGCTAGAGCAAACAGAGCAAAGCCAATTATATCGATTGAAGGTGCAAGGAGAGGGGGAGAAATCGAGCGTCGATGTGGACTTGAATATGGATGCGAGTACATCGTTTCTAGTGCAAGACGGTCATGCGGATATTCAATTTAGCGATGACTCCAGTTTGCGTGTTCAAGGTAACAGTAGCGTGCTGCAAGATGCAACTGCATTAGAGGCGATAAGTCGGGCAAGAACGGATAAGAATGCACAGGCTCAGCGCCAGTCAGCAGAGCAGACGCCAGCTTCAGCTCAGACGCTAGCTTCAGGTGAAATGCTAGGGCAAACTCAAGCTCAAGCGCAGACGATAGTTGAAGGACAAACACAGACCCGAACTCAGACTCCAGAGCAAGCACAGGCTAGTACCAAAACTCAAGCGGGGACAGCTGCGAACCCGGATAAGGCCACAGTTTGGCACGCTGTACGTGTCACGCTTGAAGCGAATAAGCTTGATTTATACGCCTTATCATTAGGTGCGGTTAAGAATACCAATTTAAGTACGAAATTAGTGCTAGATGGTGTAGTTGATAGCCAAGAACACTTGCGCGAAGTCATGCTTGTGGGTGATGTTCTACCAGGCAGTCAGTGGCTCAAGCAAGCTCTTGAGGGGCATGTGCAAGCGCATGTTGATCTGCAAGAATATTGGCCTGCTTATCATAAAGCTTGGGCGCAATTACTGAGTGATACGCTAAGTTCTTCGGTGAGCGCAGAAGGGCCGCCTTCTGGCGTCGTTAGCTCTCAAGAAGCGGCAATTGCTAATCAAAAACTGATTGAAGAACATAAGGCAAGTCAACATCCACAAGCCTTGCCAAATCATTTAAGTGCTTACTATGAAGCGATTAAATTAAAAGATGTCGATATTAATCTGCGCCTAGGTGAGCAGTCACTAGTGGCTCAAGGTGCTTTAGGTGCTGATTCAGATAGTTTAATATTGAAAGCCAATATGCCTGCTTTAACGCAGATTATTCCTAGTTTACATGGTGGTGCATTGCTGGATGCGACATTGCAGGGTCGCTTATTTGCTCATTCTCTAGATGCACACGTGCAATTTACACCGAATCTTAAACAGAAAGACAATATACTCAATCTTGACCTCAACGCCTCGGGCGGTTCACCTGAACAGCGACTTGATACTTGGACCTATGAATTGCAGACTTTGCAAGCACAGTTTGTGGATGTCGCTTTAAACTTGCAGGATAAGGTAAAGTTAGCTTATACGGCTGAACAAGATTTGCTGCCGAGCGCTAGCACGCCGACTACCTCTGATGTTGCGGTTCAGCCGAGTGGCGCGGAGAATGCCGCAGCGAGCGTGCCCTTAACGACGAGTGCAACTCGCTTGCCTGCCATTTGGCAAGTAGGACCGGCTCGTCTGCAATTAACTACGCCCAATGGCCGTACTGCACAGATTACGCATGAGGCAAGCGAAGCTCAGGGCAAACAAATTCAATCTAAGGGTGTGTTTAGTGACTTAAGTTTAAGTCAGGCTATTGTTGATCGCCTTATGGCCTTAGTGGATACCTTAAGCACAGGCGCTAATTTGGCTGCTAGTCCAGCGAGTCTACGTGATGCGAAACAAGAGATGGTATTCAAAGGGCAGTGGGATGTAGACACACGTAAATCGGTGGCGGCTAATGTCCTGCTGGAGCGTACTGACGGCAGCGGAGTATGGCCAATTAAGACACCTGTGCCTTTTGACTTTGATCGTCTGAGTCTGCAAGCTACGCCGCGCCTTGAGCAGCCTGGTTTTTATCTTTTAGTACAGGCGCAAGGACAAAACTCACACCTGAACTCAACACTTTGGCTTGATTTAGACAGTCCACTTGTCTTGCAAGATGGTGAGATTGATATGGTCTTGCCTGACAAAACAGGGGTTAAGGGCTTTGCAAAGGTTGTGCGCTCAGGTGTAGATGGTGATATCCAGACTATTGATGTTGATCTGGATGCTAAGCACTTGGCTCTTGATAAATTAAGTTTTGGTGCTGTGCCGCCTGCCTTATTGAATGGCAAGGTGAAGGGGACTGCTGTACTGTCTGATCTACATGGTCTACTTTCAGCGAATCTACACGCTGACTTTGCGCCTGATAGCATTTGGAATAAGCAGAAGCTTTCAGGGCGTGCTGATGTGAACTTAACACGGGTGATTGATAATCTGCAGATTGCCCCTCCTGCGGGTTTTGACCCGCATATCTATCTGATTGAGAAAGCTGATATCGACTTACAAATCGGTGGTAATACGATTAAGAGTGCGGGCGCCTTTGGTAAATTAGGTGATGAACTGAATATGGATATTCGCCTACCGAGCTTGGCCGATCTGTATCCTGGTTTAGAAGGTGGCGCTATGCTGAAAGGCAAACTGAAAGGTGCTATTAACAACCATGAAATCGATGTGGTCGCTGATTATGTGCAAACCGGTAGTTTTAATGCCAAAGGCGCTCAGCCCATCCATGCTGAAATTAAGGCACAAGGCGCTTGGCACAAGCTGGAGGATAATAAACAGGGCTGGAGTGGCGCCATCAGTAAGCTTAATGCGTCTTATCAAGGCTTTAGTCTGAGTCAAGACCAAGTGGCGGGAGTCCATTTTGTCCCTGTGGGCAGTAAGAATCAACCAGAGTGGAACTTAGGTGCCTCAACATTCACTGTGCGTATGCCAGGTAATCACACGGTGAAAGTGCAACAATTAGGATCAACAGGTAAGGATGGTTTGTGGAGCAGTAAGGGGGCGATTAACCGCTTTGTTGTTTCGCCTGCGGTGATTAATGATTTAAATAAAATGCTAGGGGATTTATTACCTGCTAGTTCTACAAGCACACAGCGTGGTGGCGTTATTGTCCGTAACCCCAACAAGGCTAAGGTGAGCGATTTGGTCTTTGACCTCAATTGGGATTTGGCTTATAACGGTGCATTGCTCGGTGATGTGAGTGTACGCCGTGTGAGTGGTGATATTCTGGTGCCAACAGAGACACCATTCGCGCTTGGCTTGAGTCAATTGGCAACACAGTTGAAGTTTCAAGCAGCAGGACCTGGCAGCAGTGTCTTGCATGGTGATTTGCAAATTCAGACCCGTGATAAGGGGAATGTAGCGCTCACGTTGCGTAGCGACTTTAAGGGATTAACACCTAATTTACGTGGTGGTACAAGCTTGCAAGCCAAAGGTAGTATTCAAGATATTGCTTGGGCATCGGTCTTTACCAATGACTTATTAAGTCTCGGTGGGGCACTGGATTTTGATGTGAGTTTACAATCGCGTGCGAATGGTCAATGGGATTCACAAGGTCAGATTAATGGCCGTAATTTGCGCATTGTCGAAGTGGAGAATGGTATTCGCTTACTCAACGGTACCCTGCGTGGTTCCTTCCATAACACCAGTGTGACAATTGACTCACTACATTTCCCCTCGGTGATTCGAGTGGTACCAAGCGAGTGGCGTACGCGACAATGGATTGAAGAGAATCCGCCAGCACAGAATGGTAGTTTAAATTTAACGGGTAAGTGGGATATCGCTCGCTCAGTCGGTGATATGCGAGCGGTCCTCGATCATTATCCTATTATTCAGCGCTCTGATCGCTTCGTCATGTTAAGTGGTGCGATTAACTTAGATGCCGCACTACCGAAAGTGGTCCTAGCGGGCAAGGTAGTAGCTGATGCGGGTTGGGCAAGTATTGATATTTTGGATACGGTACCTACGGTTGATGGCGATGTCATCGTACTTAAACCAGGTCAGACTGAGTACCAAGCACCACCGCCGAGTACCACCGATCTGGCGATGAATCTGACGGTTGATTTGGGGCCGCGCTTTTACTTAGTTGGGATGGGTTTGAACTCAGGCTTAGTGGGTTCGATTAATCTACTGCAAGAGCAAGGTCGCCTCACGGCTGAAGGTGAGTTCCGGACGCGTGGTGGTGCAATTGAGGCCTATGGACAGCGCTTACAGATTCGTCGTGGGCAAATTGCTTTCTTGGGGAATATCACGAACCCGACCTTAAATATTGAAGCGATTCGTACAGGTACCGAGGTTGAGGCTGGCCTGCGCGTGATTGGTACGGCGAAGAATCCGAAAATCACCTTGGTCTCATACCCTGATGTGAGTGAGGTAGAAAAACTCTCTTGGTTGATTATGGGACGTGGTCCCGATAGTAGCGGTGCTGACTTGGCCTTGCTGTTCTCGGTGGGTAGCTCCTTAATCGGCGGTGAAGAGCCCTTCTATAGAAAGTTAGGCATTGATGATATTGGTGTCAGCTCTGGTGGGGTGGGTGATAGTGATAATATCCTACCCGATCGAACCGTGGCGGATAGTACGGCTTACCGCGGTTATGGCGAGTCCGATCAATTTTTCTATGCGAGTAAGAAATTCGGTGACTCTTGGCGTTTGAGTGTAGAGCAAGCTTTAACGGGAACAGGTACCGTCGTGCGCGGTAGTTATTCCTTGATGCGCCACTTAACCATGGACTTGAAGCTTGGCACCGTTAATGGCTTAGAGTTTGTATATCGCCGCTTCTTTGCCGATTAAGGTAGGGGGTCGTCTAGTCAGAGCGGCGCCGTTGAGCAAGAGCGGTGTCATTTAGCTAGAAGTGGTGCCGTTGAGCAAGAGTGGTGTCATTGAGCCTAGATTTAGGCTTCTTTGAGGGTTGGATAGCAATATCTTTTTCTAGTCGCGTGATACAGGGTAAAATAAGCGCAATTCTTTATTCTAATTTTTCTTGTTGAGCATACTTCATGAGTATAAAAAACGACCGTTGGATTCGTGAGCAGGCGATTAAGGGCATGATTGAGCCTTTTGAGCCAGATCAAGTACGTTATCAAAATGATGAAAAAATTGTCAGCTATGGGACCAGTAGCTATGGTTACGACGTTCGTTGCGCGCGTGAATTTAAGATTTTCACCAATATCAATTCAACCATTGTTGACCCGAAGAATTTTGATGAAAAATCTTTCGTGGATTTTGAGGGGGATGTGTGTATCATTCCACCGAATTCTTTCGCCTTAGCGCGTACTGTTGAGTATTTCCGTATTCCGCGTAATGTATTAACGATTTGCTTGGGTAAGAGTACCTATGCGCGTTGTGGCATTATTGTGAATGTGACGCCTCTCGAGCCAGAGTGGGAAGGTCATGTGACCTTAGAGTTTTCGAATACCACACCGCTTCCTGCGAAAATCTACGCAGGTGAGGGATGTGCCCAGTTCTTATTTTTAGAGAGTGATGAAGAGTGTGAAACTTCGTATAAAGATCGTGGTGGCAAATACCAAGGTCAACAAGGTGTCACATTACCACGCACATAATAGTGTATCGCTCACTAAGCTCACGCGCTGCCTTAAGCGTTGATGGCTTGCTGCCTACAGCATCATGTGTGCTGCAGTCGCAAGCAGTGGATATGAGCAAGGATTGCTCACCTTATATGGTGTGAGTGCGGCTTAGGGGCTTAAGACAGTTTGTGCGGTTTTTATTGTTATTCATCCATCTTTTTTGATGAAACTTGTTTAATGCCCTGACGATAAGGGCATTAATCAATTGAACGCAGTGATGAGGAGTCTTGCATGAAG
>CAZIKJ010000350.1:0-10472 GCA_964539685.1 uncultured Pelistega sp. | reverse complement strand
AACAAGGAGTGACCATTGAGGAAATCGATCTCCTTTTTAGCTGATGGCAGCGCCATAAGCCTTCTAGTTGCTTTATGTCTGATAACTCATCAAGTACAGTAAGAATTCTTCGTCACTTTTCAGCATGTGCTGCCTGTATACCCGTTTTATTACCTGTTTCAAATAAACGTTGTAAGCCTTTGTGTGAAAAACTTTTAATCATTGTTATCTTATGAGAGTAATATTATTCCTATGTTTGTGATGCGTAAAGTCACGCATCTTGCAAATAGTGAATCCTATTTCGGCAATGTAGCCTAAAGCTAAAAAAGAGAAGATCTAATTGCTAGTCATGATAGAGTAATTATTGGTCAAATAATTGTGTTAAGGATAAAGCAGTCCATACGTAATTTAGCGTAGATGACCCTGGAAAGGTTTTTTGTTGAATAAGAGTTCTCGAGTGTAAAAGCTAGCCCACAAAAATAATCATAAGTTTGATTAATGTCAGACTAAATCAATACAGTATTTGACCGATTGCTATAGTCACCTCTAGAATAGCGGATATGACTACCTGTAAGAAAACATTTCGAAACGCATCAACAAGGATAAAAGGCCTGGCCTTTTACTTCTTAGTGTTTGCGTTTGTCTTACGCAGTCTTATCCCCGCTGGCTTTATGCTGCAATACAATGCGGACTCATCGCGCTTTATCACCATCGAAATCTGTACGCCTGAAGGCTCTTATTCCATGGCGATGGCGCTATCTGATGAGTCAAGTAGCGAGCATCAGCAAGACGCAGCGAGTCATCAACAGGCGTGTACCTTTGGCTCTTTAGTACTGCAGTTATTTAATGCTGAGCCACCAAGCACGGCGATTGTTTTTTCTCCACATGTTCGCTTAGCACTGGCCAGCGAGCATAATGTCAATCTACCTTACTTTACCGTATTCGGCGCTCCGCTCGGCTCCCGTGCGCCGCCTCAATCTGCAATCTGATAATTCAAAATTAAAACAAACTTAAAGATTATGAATAGCTAGCGGAATATAGCGTTGATGGGTTTTCAGTGGTAGGTTCTGTATGCACCCTGTGTATGCGCCTTGTGCATGCCCTTGTGTATGTGCCTTGTGCATGCGTCTCGTGTTTGCGCGCATTGGACGGATATCTACTTAGATCGATCGCGGAATCTAAGCAGCGTACTCTGTATTCGCGTACGGGACAGATATCTACTTGAATCCATCCTTGAATTGATCTGTATGCCCGATGTATTCGCGCATAAGACACCGTCCTGCTGTCTATATACCTGCTAGAGATGAACATAATCTTTCCTATAAATGAGCTTGAGCATGAGTGGCTACCTAGCGTAGCGCAGTGGTGCCCAGCTTCACGGACGCAGATATAAATGAACTACTTAATGACAACACCTCGCTTTAGCTATTCACTCCTTGTGAGCGCTTTAATTCTGGCCGCTAGCCAACAAGCTTTCGCACAAACCGCGCATGATCATGCGGCTCATATGCAACAATCTTCTGAGTTGCAAGCCGCGAACGCTGCGAGCACTAGTACCCCAGCAGCACATGAGCAACATGCTACTGGTGAAAGTCTTGTGCCCTATACGGAACTCTCCGCCATTGTGGCGACCACGGTAAATCCACAGTCACCCTTAAACTACGTCACCAGTCCGAAGATTCCACGCCAACCCATTCCTGCGAGCGATGGTACGGACTACTTAAAAACCATCCCAGGCTTTACTGCATTACGTAACGGCGGCACCAACGGTGACCCTGTCTTGCGTGGTATGTTTGGCTCGCGCATTAATATCCTCACCAATAATTCCTCCATGCCAGGCGCATGTGGTGGGCGCATGGATAATCCTGGCTCCTATATCGCCCCAGAAAACTTCGATGAATTGAATGTGACTAAAGGACCGCAAACAGTGCTATGGGGGCCCGTTGCCTCGGCAGGTACGGTGCGCTTTGTTCGCAATGCCCCTGAGTTAGATGCCGATGGTGAAGTACAGTTTGAAGGTTCACTAACAGGTGGCTCATTTGGCCGTCATGATCAGAACGCTGACTTGACTGTGGGCAATGATAAATTCTATGCCCGCCTAAGTGCCAACCATTCACACTCACAAGACTATAAAGACGGTGATGGTAATCGCATCCATTCTAAATGGGATAAGTGGAATGCGGATTTAACCTTAGGTTTAAAGCCTGATCAGAATACCTTGTTTGAAGTCAATGCCGGTGTGGGTGATGGTCGCGTAGCCTATGCTACACGTGGGATGGATGGCACCATGTTTAAGCGCACCACTTATGGTTTACGCTTTAAGAAAGAGAATATGGGCGGTCTATTAGACACGATTGAAGCCGAGTTGTATTACAACCAAGCCGACCATAATATGGATAATTACCGCATGCGCCCTTATAAGATGCGTATGGAATCCAACCCACGCCGCACCACTTGGGGCGGACGTGTAGCGGGCACCCTTAAGTTTAACGAGCAGTGGAGCTTAATTACCGGTGTCGATTTCCAAGAAAGTAAGCATGAATTGCGCCGTCGTGTCGGCAATATCGGTGCCAAAGAGATGCCCTGGAATGATAATGCCAAGTTCAGCAATCAAGGTATCTTCGGTGAGCTGACTTGGGCGCCAAGTGATTACCAGCGCGTCATTACGGGCATTCGTTTTGACCATGCTACCGCTAAAGACTTACGTGCCATGTCGGCTAGCAGCGGTTATAAGCGTAGCGATACCTTATTTGGCGGCTTTATGCGCTATGAACATGATTTGCAATCTAGCCCTACGACCCTATATGTTGGTCTGGGTCATACCGAGCGCTTCCCTGATTTCTGGGAGCTGGTGTCACCTGGCAAAGGCCCAGCTGGTTCGGTGAATGCGTTCACGGGTATCAAGCCTGAGAAGACCACGCAGCTAGACTTCGGGGCGCAATATAATGGGGATAACTTACAGGCCTGGTTCTCGGGCTACTTCGGTTACGTTAACGACTTCATCCTTTTTGATTACAGCGGTATGGGGGTAAAAGGCGTACGGAATGTTAAAACTCGCATTATGGGTGCAGAGTTAGGAGCCGATTATGCGCTGAACGATAACTTTAAAATAGGCGCTTCCTTGGCTTATGCTTGGGGTAAAAACCGTGATGATGGCCGTCCTATGGCACAGATGCCACCACTTGAAGCCCGCTTAAGCGCGAGCTATGACGACGGTACCTGGTCAGCTGGAGCAGTTTGGCGCTTAGTCGCCGCCCAGAAGCGCTATGCCGCCAACCAAGGTAATGTGGTGAGCAAGGACTTTGGACCAAGCGCAGGCTTTGGTACTTTATCCTTGAACGGTTCCTATGCCTTTAATAAGAGCATGAAGCTGAGTGTTGGTATCGATAACGTCTTTAACAAGACTTATAGCGAACACCTTAACTTAGCCGGACAAGGCTCATTCGGTTTTGCGGCGAATACCCGCGTGAATGAACCAGGACGCAATATCTGGGCACGCCTTGATATTCGTTATTAATTATTGAGCTAGATCGTTGAACTAGACAGTTAAGTGAAAAAGTCACCGAGACATACGACGAGAACGCTATATGGTTTGAGCCACTGTCTCGATGACTGAAAACAGTCACCCCTTATCATTGCTACTTGAACTCATCCTCTTTAAGGTTTAAGTATTTGGTTTGGGGTGATTGATATGTTCTAGAGGTAATGAGTTTGTTAACGTGTTTCCCGCCCATTATGATAGGGGTTTAGGCGAGTTCTGATAAGTGTGTTTCAAGAAGTGAACGCTCCAAGTCACCATAAAACTAAGCTATGTCATTGAGACAGTATTACCAATATACCCATCTTTCACAAGGTTATGATTCCGCTTATCGATAAAAAATAAGAAAATGTATCGTCAAATTTTTGTGTATAAGAAGAGCCTTGCATCAAGCACTCAATCACTGCTATAACAGTGGATAGTTTGCTCAAGTAAACTATGAAAACTCATGAGTTAATGGGCTTGATAGCGACCACAACACTATTAAACACGTAGAAAACAATTATTCCTATGGAGATCTGAGATGAAAATTTCAAGCAAACCCTTACTCGCCATGCTAGTTGGCGCTCTGACTGTTGTGGCGCCTAGCATCGCTAGTGCTGAAGATAATTGGCCTTCGCGTCCCATCACTTTAGTCATTCCATATGCCGCGGGTGGCTTTGCAGACACACGTATGCGTATGTTAGCTAAAGAAGTCGGTGAAGAACTGAAGGCTAATGTTGTGGTTGAGAATAAAGCAGGTGCTGGTGGCGTGATTGGTACTGCCTATATCGCGAAAGCAAAACCTGATGGATACACCATTGGTAGCGGCAACTTAGCCCCTTTATCTGTGAACCCAACCTTGATGCCAGCGAATGTTAGTTATGACGTGCAGAAAGATATCGCACCGATTATTCTGGTCGAAGAGAGTCCGTTAATTCTGAACGTAAATAATGCTGTACCCGTGCAGAATGTCCAAGAGTTGATTGAGTTGGCCAAGAAAGAACCTGGCGCCTTACGCTTTGGCTCTTCGGGCGTAGGTGGTGCGCATCATTTATCCGGTGAACTTTTTGCGGAAGATGCCGACATCAAATTAACCCACGTACCTTACCGTGGCGGTGCACCAGCAGCGACTGATCTGATGGCTGGTCATATTGATATGATGTTTGAGATGGGTTATGCAGCTATGCCAGCGATTGATGCCAAGAAAGTCAAACCAATTGCTGTGACCAGTGCCAAGCGCTTAGCCTTATTACCTGATGTGCCGACCCTCGCCGAAGCAGGTTTACCTGGTTTTGAGTCCTATAATTGGCAAGGAATTATCGCTCCAGCGGGTACCCCAGAGCCGATTATCCAGAAACTCAATGCCGCTTTTAATAAAGTGTTGCAGAAACCTGAAGTGATTAAAGCTTTTGACGAAACAGGTGGTCAAATTGGTGGTGGTACACCTGAAGACTTTAGTAAATTTATTGAAAGCGAAACCAAGAAATGGAAAGAAGTGATTGAAAAAGGCGGCGTGACGATTAGTTAAGCACTGAATAATCAATTGCTAAGAGCGACTGGAAGTTAAGACCTGCTAATTACTTGTTTATGATTGTGTTAGTCATATGGTGTCAGTCATACGGTGTTGCGCCAGTCGCTCTTTTTATCGCTCTTATTGATGAGGCAGCAGCTTGCGCTGAGTTTTGCTTTGTTCGAATTTACGCGCTTCTTGAACGGCTTGGAGGATGTTTTGTGAACAAAAAGCTCATACCTAAGATGCCAGGAAGAACGTTTAATGTAGACCCCCACACTGTTGCACATTATTACAATTTCCATATGTAACATGGTGCTAGAATAAAAGCGTTCTATCCGATATGGCACAGAACAGACAAGCGCTATAAACCTTGTCTAATCGAAACAACAGGAGAAATAAAATGCATTTATTCAATCGTGTGACGAAGTTATTTATTTTGGGTCTAGCCTTAGCTGGTACAGTATTCACAGCAGGTTGCAACACAGTAGAAGGCGCGGGTAAAGATATTGAAAAAGGCGGCGAAGCGATTCAGAAAGCGGCTCAGTAATTACATAAACCGCTATAACGTGTCGTTAGTATTCATCGATATAACTCGTCGATAAAATTCAGTCTATACAAATTTGCGATATCGCAAATCCTCAACAAGCATCGCAGCGCCAATTTATTGCTCAGCTCAATGCAAAATAAGCGAAGGATATCGACAGCAAACTGCTCTTAAGACCTATGTGCTTAAGAGCAGTTTTTTTTGTCTTGGCTTTTTTTTGTCTTGGCTAATTCTTTATTCTCTCAAAACCAATCCCTCAGCAACTGGTCAATTCTCAATCGACATTAATAAAAGAAAAGTTAATGTAATTAATGGGGTGATAACAGTTGGGTGTACCATTCAAGGTGTTGAGATTGCTTTTAAATGTACTAGTATATTGACAGCTTGTAATCGAACGACTACAATAAAAAAGGAATAGAGCTAATGTTTAAAGTATTACTACTCCCTAGTTTTGAAAAGTGGCTAAAAAGTCTTAAAGATCCAATGACTCGTTTACGACTTTCTCGGCGGCTTGAAAAGGCCCAGGAAGGTCATCTTGGCGACGTGAAGGCAGTCGGTCAAGACGTCTATGAGATGCGTGAGTTCTTTGGACCAGGATGGCGCATGTATTATGTTCAAAGAAATGATATTTTAATTATTATGTTAGCTGGTGGTGATAAGAAAACTCAGTCGAAAGATATTGACAAAGCAATAGAACTATCAAGAAAACTGGAGTTCAATCATGATTAAGATTAAAGATTTAAAGCCATTTGATATGGCGGAGATGTTAGATACCGAAGAAGATATTAAAAACTATCTAAATATCGTTATGGAAGAAGGTGACGCATCTGAACTAGCTCATGCATTAGGCGTTATTGCTAAAGCTCGTGGGATGACTCAAATTGCTAAAGACACTGGTATTTGCAGAGAGTCTTTATATAAGGCTTTGCGTGAAGGTGCTGAGCCTCGCTATGAAACAATCAGTAAAGTCATTAATGCTTTCGGCTTAAAGCTTGTTGTAGTGCCTGAGTAAGAGCTGGCGACTATACTTTATTGCTCAGCTCAATGCCAAATAAGCGAAGGATATCGACAGCAAACTGCTCTTAAGATCTATGTGCTTAAGAGCAGTTTTTTATGCCTTATGGTCACGCCGTGACCATATCCCGATAATATGGTCAAAAGATCGAAGAATTTGACCATATTCCTGGTAATGTGGTTAAAAAATGCTAAAATTTGACCATATGAAAGAGATGTACAGGTGCAAAATGGCTTTTAATCCTAAAAAACCGTATAACGCTTTACCAAGCTTGCCCCCAGATATAGAGAGTATTGAAACCAAGGAGATTCTAAAGCAATGCACCTTATCAAGAGTTGCTTTGCAGGAACTGCTAGGTGAGGCACGCTTAATTCCCAATCAAAGCGTTCTTATTAATACCATTCCTATGTTAGAGGCAAGAGCTAGCTCGGAAATTGAGAATATCGTTACAACAACAGACAAGTTATTCCAATACGCACATGAGGGGTCTGAACAGGAGGCTGATCCAGCCACCAAGGAAGCCTTGCGCTATAGAACAGCCTTGTATCAAGGATTTCTATCCTTAGAAGAAAAGCCTGTTGTGACTTCTACAGCAGTCAATATCTGTCGGGCAATTAAAGGTGTCGAAATGGATATTCGCAAGACACCAGGAACTGCTTTATACAATGATATGACAGGTGAAGTCATTTATACGCCCCCTGAGGGAGAACACTTAATTAGAGACCTACTGGGCAATTGGGAAAGATTTGTCAATAGCACAGAAGATGTAGATCCCTTGATTATGATGGCGATTGCACATTATCAATTTGAAGCTATTCATCCGTTTACCGATGGCAATGGTAGAACAGGAAGAGTATTAAACTTATTAATACTGGTAGAGCAGGGTTTACTTAATTTGCCTATTTTGTATCTAAGTCGCTATATTATTCAACATAAACTTGAATACCATAAATTGCTACTGAACGTCACGTTGAATAATGATTGGAATGCGTGGGTAATGTATATGCTACTTGCTGTTGAGAGTACGGCAAAGTGGACTAGTGAGAAAATCCGCTCAATCCGTTCGCTCATGGAAAATACGATAACGACTTTGCGGACTGATTTCCCTAAGGTTTATTCTCGAGAGTTAGTTGAGCTTATCTATGCGCAGCCATATTGCCGAATTGTAAATCTTGTCGATGCAGGATTAGGCAACCGACATACGGCCTCTAAAATATTGAAACAGTTAGTCGATGCAGGCATTTTGCAAGAAACGTCGGTAGGTAGAGAAAAGTTATTTATCAATATCAGAATGATGCAAGTACTTATGACGGATTGATTTTTATGCCTTATGGTCACGTTGTGACCATATCCTCCTTAGGTGCTGCACGCTTACCATTACGAACGCTCAAGTTGATCCTCAATAGCGCCGCGCAACTCCTGCAAAAAACCAGGCACATCGTCGATTTCCACTTCTGGATTAAAGATTGTCACAAAGTCCGCATCGGGTTGCTCTTGATGCTCAGCACTAAATTGTTGAATTTCTTGTAGAAGTGCTTGTAACGTTGGGCGGCTATGCTCAGCCATGATTTCACTCAACCATGTGTCATAGGGCATGTCCATAAGAAGATCCATGTCCTGATTAAAATAGGCGCCGATGAGGTGGTGCAGATGAGGGTAAGCCATAGACATATTTAGATCGGAAAAGCGGTTAGGATGAAATAAGGTTTGCCGTTATAGACTTCGCCTTTTAAAACTACTCTAACACGATTACTACTCACGGCGGTAGTGCTGCCACGCTTAATCACAATCCCCACCGGCGCGTTCATGCTTCGTTCAAGCGTCAAGCGTAAGGTCGGCATTGACTTTAGCCATGCTTGGATCTGTGGCTGGTTAGCACGGATGACCTCTGTGATGGCTTTCTCGGCAATATCTAGATTATGAAAAGAGCTAGCGGCAGACGGTCTATATTTTACCTGCTTCTGTGTACTTGCTAAGCGTTGTAACAATTCCTGTTCAGTTTTACCAACATGGATGGCGAGTGTATGACCACCTGCTTTGGAGCCAGCAATCGCTTCATGCTCAATAAGTTTAATGCGACCTGAGCGAATGGCGCTGATGCGTGAAGCACCATACAGTGCAGAGAACGCGATAGGAACCGCTAAGTCAATGCTTAACGCAATGTTTTGTGCTGTTTTTTGATGAGCGCCAGCTTGTTGCGCTATGGATTGAGCTAGCTGATAGGTGGATGTATTTGTCTGCTGACTACTGATAATTTGTCGAGTACCTGCGCTGATGGTATCGAGCCCATGGACACCCATCACCACACATCCTACTTTAGATAAAGCAGTCGGTTCTGGCGTTAAGCATAAAACCCCAGCACCGAATAATTCTAATACCCCACCAAGAAGTGATACACCACCCCATAGACGGTTAGTCATGATTTCACCTTCACTGACCGAGGCGTTCGTTAAGATAGCCGCGAGTTGGATAGGCGATAGTGCGATTTGAATGCCGTTGTCAGTGGACATAAAGGCCTCAATAAAAGGTGATTGAATAGGAAAAGAGATGGGATTAAGCACAAGCAAACTTTACGTAATTCTAGAATTTTATTATTAAAGCTTTATGACTTTATTTGTAAGGTATTGTGAGCTTTGTTACTGTGCTAAGGAAGATCTTACTTGCGTCCATCGTGATGTCCTTAAAATTGCTAATGATAATTAGCCCTGTAAAATAGCATTATACAAAAGACCAAATTCAGACTAAAATTAGTCTATATATGATTGGATTGGAAAAAGCCTATGAAATACTCCACGCGTGTGAAGCCAATTAGCTACCTTAAGAGCCATGCCGCTGAAATTGCAGCAGAAATTAATCAGATACGTGAACCGATGATGATCACTCAGAATGGCGAGGCTAAGATGGTGGTGATGGATGTTAAGAGTTATGAAGAACAAGAGGCAACATTCGCCATGTTAAAACTCTTGGCCATGGGTAATGCTGAAATTGAACAGGGTAAATTTCGTGATGCAGAAGAAGTCTTTGCCGAGTTAGAGCAGGATGATGAATAATGCGACATAAAGTCGTTTTTTTAGCATCCGCTGAGCAAGACCTTAAGCAGTTGAGAGCTTATTTGCGTACTAATTTCTCGCCATCAAGCTGGTCAATGACCTATGCAGAAATTAAGCAAGCAAGGCAGCGCTTAATGACATTCCCTCTATCTGGCTCAATTCCTCAAGAACTTGAAACCTTAAATTTAGTGCAATATAGACAAGCCATTGTTGGTATGAATCGGATAATCTATGAAATAAGACAAGAGACAATCTATATTCACGCCATTGTTGATGTGCGCAGAGATGCACCATCATTACTGATGCGTAGATTATTGATGAGCACAGGTAGTCGTTGAGATCAATACATAAGAACTAGAGAGAAAGGTGAATCCATGATAAGTCCCATACAACAATCCTTAGATTATATTCTTCAAGGTGGTTTTTAAAATTGAGACTTTTTAAAGAACTTGGATTGTGTTTTTCATTTTAATTGACAAAACGGTTTAACAACTAGTATTATAGTAGAGACAAAACCCGCCGAGCCTCTAGCTTAATTGTGTCGAAAGACCGTCCGTAAGGAGCAATGCTAAAATGTGCGGGTTACTTTTTTCTAGAATAATAATGTCAAAAATCATCTTTTCTAAACCAGCTAAAAGTATTGATGAACAGATAGCGTTACTCCAGTCTAGGGGGATGGTTATTGATGACATCTCTTTCGCCAAAAAACTTTTATCACAGCATAACTACTATCGAATTTGTGGTTATTGGCTACCGTTTGAGAAAGATCACAATTTACATTTATTCAAAGACGGTACGACCTTTAAAGAGGTATCAGAAGTATATTTCTTTGATAGGGAGCTGCGATTAAT
>CAZIKJ010000349.1:0-14055 GCA_964539685.1 uncultured Pelistega sp. | reverse complement strand
AAATCCGCATGCACGCCTAAGCGTTTAGGGAAACTTCTTAGCATATAGGATGCAAAAATGTAGATAAGTGTTGTTTTAAAGGTTTGTCAGCTCCAATAATTGGTGACGACAAGTAATATTTCAAAGCGAGAATAAATCAGGTGCTCTAATAGATTAGTAATGACGAAGTAATAGAGATTAGTAATAACGAAGTAATAGGATAATAAATATTTTAAATTTATAATAGACTTAATAAAAATGCTAACCAGAAAGGCACAATAAGACTGAGGATGGCACCAATATAAATCGCTTGAGCAATATAGGTATTCCCAGAGGCGCGCTTAATAATCGGTAGGGTTGTGTCCATGGCGGTAGCGCCTGCCGTGGCGATGCCAATTTCTGGGTAGCGACGACCTACAAAGAAGATAATTAAGATAGAGAATAACTCACGAAACAGTTCGTTAAGCAGGGCGATAGCACCATAGAATTCACCGAGACGGTGGGTGACCATCACCCCCGTTAAAGAGAACCAACCATAGCCACCAGAGAAGACCAAGCCTAGGCGTAGATCAATACCGAGCAGCCAAGCAATCAATACACCGCCAATTGTTGAGCCCAGCATAATTAAGAGGGGCAGGCCGATTAAGGTACGCTTATTTAGGAGCTTTAAATTGACGGGAGCATTGACGATGTCTACCCCGATGACAAATAAAAGGATATACAAAAAGACATCAATCGATGGCATAAAACCTGTATTCCAGCCCATATATAAAAGGCCCTGTGCCACTAAACCACCGACAATAATCGAGCCAAAGGCATAACTGCATTCAAGTAAAACGTGAGCAATGCCTAGGTCATGCTGCACAGCTTGCTGGGCAGGTTTTGATTTGAGATTTAAACCAAAATACACGCTGATAGCAACGCAAATACTCAAACCCACGGAGAAGGTGGTAGCTAGGAATAAGATCTCGGTGATATTGTGTAGCTTCTCAAGTACGAGTCCAAACTTAAAACCGATCACAAAGAGCAGTACCCACACAAAGGGCCCGATCATACGGGCAATCGGGTAAGAGATTTTCGTGGGTAAGTGCTTGCCTGCCAACATCCCAATGAGTAAAGCTAAGCAGATCGAAACAATAGAGAGTAGAGAGTCAATCATGGGAAGGAGAATATTCTTGTTGTTTGCTTGGGGCAAGGGCATAATAATGCGCTTGAATAAAGCAGTTAATGTCTTGCTTAAAGCATAATGTGTACGTATTTGTTAAACGCATCTAGTCTGTAGTTTAAAGAGTGGGTGCTTGAACTTAAGTAGCTTGTAGGCGTTCAATTAAACGCGCTTTATGCTCTGGCCATTCCTGATGTGTCATGCTAAAGAATACGGTATCGCCAACTGTGCCGTTACGACGTAAGCGATTACCACGCATAATACCCGTGCGCTGTGCTCCTAAGCGCGCAATCGCCGCCTGTGAACGCAGGTTCTCACCATCCGTACGCCAACCTACGACATTGGCCTTGAGCGTCTCGAAGGCATGACTGAGTAATAATAATTTAGCGGCAGTATTGATATGCGTTCGTTGCGAAGATTCTGCATACCAGGTGTAGCCAATCTCCAAGCGAGCGACTTCAGGCTGTATGTCGTGATAGCGCGTAGAGCCGATTATTTTCTGCGTGCTACTATCGACCACGACAAATGCGAGCTGATGCCCTAAGGCTTGTTGCTCCAGTGCTTGTGCAATATAGCTGCTTTCTTGTCCAGGTGCGGGGACGGAGGTATAGTGCAAATTCCATAACTCTCCATCTGCTGCTGCCAAGGCTAAATCCTGAGCATGATGTGCTTGTAAAGGCTGCAAAAGAAGTCCGTAGGCATCAAGTTGCACGGGCTTTAGTGGCGTGGCGAAAGGCTGAACAATAGTCATGATAGAGAGCTTTTAGAGAGATACCCTAATTATAGGGGATGAACCTTGCCCAATGGCTTATTCGCTTTATAATTCAGCTATTTTCAAGGCTTGTTACAAGGAAATGACATGAAATTTAAGATATTAATCAGCGCACTGGCGCTCGCCTCAATGACAGCGATGGGTGCGGTACATGCACAACAGAAAGAAATACGCATTGGTACTGAGACAGGTTATGCACCTTTTGAATATAAGAATGCACAGGGTGAGTTAGTTGGTTTTGATATTGATGTGGGGAATGCGATATGTGAGAAATTACAGGCTAAGTGTGTCTGGGTTGATCAGCCTTTTGACTCCCTCATTCCAGGTTTACAAGCACGCAAGTTTGATTTAATCCATGCTAGCATCACACGTACTGAAGCACGTGCCAAGGTGATTAACTTTACCGAAGACCTGTATGCAATTCCGACCCAATTAGTGGCAAAAAAAGGCAGCGATCTGCTACCAAGCGTTGAGTCTTTGAAAGGCAAGAAAGTCGGTGTATTACAGGGTTCTGTACAAGAAGCCTACGCGCGTAAAGCTTGGGGTAAAGAGGGCGTGACTATTGTTTCTTACCAAGACCAAGAGCAAACTTATGGTGACTTACCTGCCAATCGCTTAGATGCGATTCTCTCAGAGAAGCCGAATGCGATTGCAGGCTTTTTAAGTAAACCTGAAGGTAAGGACTACGATTTTGTCGGTGAGCCCATTGATAATGACCCTTTAGTGGCCAATCAGATTGCTATGGGTGTACGTAAAGCAGATACGCAATTGAAAGCCGATGTGGACAAAGCGATTCTGCAATTGCGTCAAGAAGGCGTGATTGAGAAACTTGCTGAGAAATACTTCCAGCCAGGTGAGCTGAATCTCTTGAAAGCGCAGTAGTCAGCTGTTTCTGGGCGCGGTGGCTGTTGCTAAGAAAATGGTTCGTGCCTAGCTTCGGTAGTTTTTGCGAAGAAAGAGACTTATTCTTGGGTGTAGCGGCTTTTTGCAAAGTGGTTTGCAGTTTTCTTGAGCTGGGCGCTAGTGATAAATTGCGTCGCTAATATGAAATAAGCCCTGTTAAGACGGTCATTGGCTTTATAATTTAGCTATTTTCTACGTATTCTACAGGGGCATTACATGAAATTAACAACGCTTATATGTACCTTGCTGATATCTTCATTAACAGCGATTGGTACAGCACAAGCACAAGAAAAAAAACTACGTATCGGTACTGAGGCTGGCTACGCACCGTTCGAGTATAAGAATGCTCAAGGCGAGATTGTCGGTTTTGACGTTGATGTGGCGAATGCCATTTGCGAGAAATTACAGGCTACGTGTGAGTGGATTGATCAGCCTTTTGACTCATTAATCCCTGGCTTACAAGCCCGTAAATTCGATATTATTCATGCGGGCATTACGCGCTCTGAAGCGCGTGAACGTGTGATTACTTTCTCAGCGGATTTATACGCTATTCCGACTCAGCTAATCGCCAAGAAAGACAGCGGTTTATTACCGAGCATTGACTCACTCAAAGGCAAGCGTGTTGGTGTACTTCAAGGCTCAACCCAAGAAGCCTATGCGCGCAAAGCGTGGGGCAAAGAAGGCGTGACGATTGTCTCTTACCAAGAACAAGAGCAGACGTATGGTGACTTACAAGCCAATCGCTTAGATGCTGTGCTGGCCGAGAAACCGAATGCTATCGCCGGCTTTTTAAGCAAAACCGAAGGCAAGGCGTATGATTTTGTCGGTGAGCCGATTAGCAATGACCCCTTAGTTGAAAATCACATTGCCATGGGTATGCGTAAGGCGGATAAGCAACTTAAGGCCGATGTCGATGAGGCGATTATGCAATTGCGCAAAGAAGGCGTGATTGAGAAATTGGCTAAAGACTATTTCCAAGAAGGTGAAATTGGCCTATTTAAAGCCGACTAGGAGCCATGGAATAGTTTTTTGCACAATGCCAATGCTGGATGTTTGTCATCATTGCATTCGTTGAAGTCTGTGCAAAGTATTTTTCTTGCTGTTTTTGCAGAAATGCTTTTAACCGAATATTTTAATTTAGCTTTCAAATACTTAAGAGGTGCTTTCGTTAGGGAGCACCTTTTGCGGTATTTATAGCCTAGCCACAATGGCTAAGGATAGATATGTTTTTAGAAGGGTATGGGGAACAGATTCTCAATGGAACTTGGCTCAGCATTAAGTTGGCCACGTTCTCTTTATTGTTTGCCCTTGTCTTAGGTTTATTAGGTGCGCTTGCTAAGTTGTTTGGCAATGGTTTTTTTCGTGCCTGCGCACAAGCTTACACCACCTTAATTCGTAGTGTGCCTGATCTGGTCTTAATGCTGTTGATCTTCTTTGGTATTCAACAGATGTTGAATAGTCTGACGGATGCCTTGGGATTTGGGCAAATTGATTTAGATCCATTTGTCACGGGAGTCTTAACCATTGGTTTTATTTATGGTGCATACTTTGCCGAAACCTTTAGGGGCGCTTTTTTAGCCGTACCTAAGGGGCAACTTGAAGCGGGCAAAGCCTACGGCATGAGCAATGGTCAAGTGTTTAAGCGCGTCTTGTTCCCACAGATGATGCGTTTTGCCTTGCCAGGGATTGGTAATAACTGGTTAGTGGTTTTAAAAGCCACCGCCTTAGTGTCGATTATCGGCTTAAGTGATTTGGTACAGGTGGTGCAAAGCGCTGGTCGTGCCACGGGCAAGATGTTCTTTTTCATTCTCGTAGCAGGCTTAATTTACCTAGCCTTAACTACAGTGTCGAATATTGTCCTGTGGTACTTATCACGCCGTTACTCTGCGGGTGTGAGGGAGGCCAAACTATGAGTGAAATCATCGATAATTACCTCTTAGTGCTGAATGAGTACTGGCAGCCCTTTATCTTCTGGGATGGGACGCAATTTTCAGGCTTGGCGGTTACTTTATGGATCTTGGTGCTGTCGCTCTTACTTGGATTCTTGTTTGCGCTGCCTTTATCTGTGGCACGTATTTCTAAGAACAAGTGGATCAGTGTGCCAGTCTGGCTGTTTACCTATGTGTTTCGTGGTACGCCACTGTATATTCAGATCCTCTTAATCTATAGCGGCTTGATTAGCTTAGACGTGATTCGTGATAACGTTGCACTGAATAGTTTTTTTATCAGCGGTTATAATTGTATTGTCTTGGCCTTAATGCTCAATACCTTAGCGTATACGATTGAGATTTTTGCAGGATTTATACGGGCCACACCCCACGGTGAGGTGGAGGCCGCCTATGCTTATGGAATGTCAAGTTGGCAGGTGTATCGACGAGTGATTATGCCCTCAGCAATCCGCCGTGCGATTCCTGCCTACAGTAATGAAGTGATTCTGATGTTGCACTCAACATCCTTAGCATTTACCGCGACCGTACCCGATATTTTGAAAGTTGCACGCGATGCGAACGCTGCAACCTATCTTACCTTCGCCTCCTATGGCACGGCGGCGTTGTTGTATATGGTTATTTCTTTTGTCATTGTCGCTTTATTTAGACGTGTCGAGCGACGAGCCTTAGCCTTCTTGGCATACGAAAAAAAATAGGAATATGATGATTAAGTTGGATGTAAAAGATATTCACAAGTCATACGGCAGTAATGAAGTCCTCAAAGGGGTTTCTCTACAAGCAAAAGCCGGTGATGTGATTGCGATGATCGGCTCAAGTGGCTCGGGCAAGAGTACATTTTTACGCTGTATTAATTTTCTTGAAAGCCCTGATAGTGGTTCCATCTCATTGAATGGCCAAACCATTGAAGTGCTGAAAGATAAGGCAGGACGCGGTCGTGTCTCAGATCCGAAACAGTTGCAGCGCTTTCGTACGAAATTGGCCATGGTGTTTCAGCACTTTAATCTCTGGGCGCATATGACGGCTTTAGAGAATATTATTGAAGCCCCGATTCATGTCTTGGGACTTAGCAAGGCTGAAGCTACCGAGCGTGCGCGTCATTACTTACAGAAAGTGGGCTTACCAGAGACCGTGGAGACGCAATACCCCTCACAGATGTCAGGTGGTCAGCAACAGCGTGTGGCGATTGCCCGTGCCTTGGCGATGGAGCCTGAGGTAATGCTATTTGATGAACCGACTTCGGCCCTCGACCCAGAATTGGTGGGTGAGGTATTGAAGGTTATGCAGAAATTAGCCGAAGAAGTGCGCACTATGATTGTCGTGACGCACGAGATGGGCTTTGCGCGTAACTTGGCCAATCATGTGATGTTCTTACACAAGGGTTGCGTTGAAGAGGAAGGTCCTCCTGACGAGGTCTTTAATCGACCTAAGAGTCCGCGCTTACAACAATTCTTATCAGGTAATTTAAAGTAAGCCATGACCATTCTTAGCGCATTTATGTTCCTGGGCCTAGGCATCTTCGGCGGCTTTATGGCGGGGCTACTCGGTGTGGGTGGCGGCATGATTTTGGTGCCATTTATCACCATGATCCTTACCTGGCAGAAAGTGGTACCGCCTGAATTAGCGGTACATGCTGCGGTAGCCACATCAATGTCGATGATTATGTTTACCTCGCTCTCAAGTATGCGTGCGCACCATAAACAGGGCGCCGTACGTTGGCAGGTTGCCTTAAAGTTAGTGCCGGGCATTATTTTGGGTGGCTTCTTAGCGGGCGGCTTCTTATTCTCCGTCATTAATATGGCCTGGTTGGCATTGATTTTCGCTTGTTTTGTTGGTTATTCAGGCTATAGCATGTTGCGTAATAAGAAACCGAAACCTTCGCGTGATTTACCTGGCTGGCCTGGCATGCTTGCCGCTGGAACAGGGATCGGCACGATCTCAGGACTGGTGGGTGCGGGTGGTGGCTTCCTCTCAGTGCCTTTTATGGTCTGGTCGAACGTGCCTGTGCGTAATGCTGTAGCGACCTCGGCGGCCTTAGGTTTCCCGATTGCCGTGGCCAATAGTGTCGGCTACATTAGCTCGGGCATTAAAGAAGTTGGTATACAAGGCGGTATGTTGGGCTATATCTATTGGCCTGGCTTGCTATTACTGATTAGCATGAGCATGTTGTTTGCCCCGATTGGCGCGAAGTATGCTCATACACTGCCTGTTGATAAATTAAAGCGTATCTTTGCACTCTTACTCTTTAGCATCAGTGCCTATATGTTCTATAAAGCCCTGCTAGCTTTCGGTTACTTATAAAGCAGATGTATGATACCCTCAAGCTTAAGCACTCCTTGAGAGTCTGCGAGTGGAGTGCTATGAGCGATACGGAGTTAGAGATTAAGTCAACGTTGTATAGCGAGAAACTCTGAGTAAGCGATGATGGCTTCGGATATAAAAACCACGACTTTTAATAAGGGCCGTGGTTTTTTATGTTTGAATGGTTTTGGCCGTAATACGAGGTGGGCGGAAAACCTGCTCATCAGTATAGAAATCAGCTTGCGCTTGCTTATCACTCCAGCCTGGAATACCAAAAATCTGAAGGGGGATATACGGTTTAGTGAGTAGCTGCTCTTCGCTTAGATACTTAACAAGATAGTCATCGAGTATTGCTAAGTCTTGCATCTGGAAAATAGCAGGCGCGTTCATCGCTGAGTTGTGCAAAGCAGATGAGTTCATTACTGAAATCTGTGTATTCGGCGTATTTCCACACAATGCTTTGGACCCTGGTGTATACAATTGAGGCATACGGAAGTCTTTATAAGCCATACGGCATGCTGGTTGAATAGGGAATACTAGCTCATTAGGTACTCTAAGCGCATGCGCCGTAATGGCCTTGTAAGGATTGACCAGCTTTTCAAGTAAGGCATGGCCGAACACCATCACGCGAGTGTCTTGCCAGAGTGCTTGGAATTCAACGAATGCCTTGTGCCATTGCTTGGCTTGCAAGGCTTCCCAGAGTGGATCAGGTGCTTGGATGAGAAAGCCATTCTCATCGAGTACGGTCAACATATCACGAATACGCCCACGAGCTTGTAGACCTAAGCGCGCAATTTGCACTTGGTGAAGCTGATTAAAATGCGCTTTAGTCTGTGGAAAAGCAAACCAGCATAGCCCATTAAAGAAATCATGCAGTCCATCGCGAGTAGGAATCCGATCTTCAAGCGCTATATAGGACTCATACGCCATAGCGCTCGGTAAATCCTCTTGCGGTACGAAGTGTTTGGCTAGCGTATCGGGCTTTACGCGGTTCAAATATTCAGCCACCTGACCAGCAGGCGCCAGTGCTAGATTCGGTACAGGATTAAACCATTGTTGCCATGGCTGCCAGTAGTGAGCAGATAAGTCCGCCTCTTGTAATAAGCGTAGTGACATGAGCCTTATTTATTATTAAATAAGACCATAGGCGTTTGCGTACCCCACGGCATTAAGGGGACAGAGGAGATGCTATTAAAAGGCGAGCCATCGATAATTTTCTCACTGATCACTAAATAGACGATGCTATTATTCGCGCGATCAATGAGACGGTTTACATTTAAATCTTTAAACAAGAAGCTCATACGTTGTGTGAAGATTTTCTCTTGTTTTAAAGGGATACCTTTAGCAGACTTCAAGGGGCCGATTTGGCGACAAGAGAGGGAGAAATTGGATGGGTTCTCAGCAAAACCTAAAGCGCCAGAAACCCCACCCGTCTTAGCATGTGATAGGTGGCAGACAACACCTTCAATATCAGGATCATGAAAAGCCTGCACACACACTTTATCATTATTCACGACACGCCAAGTGGTGCTGACACAAGCAACCTCTTGGGCTTGTACGGTGGTGAATGGACTTGTGGCGAAAAGAGCCAAGAGCGCGGTAAGAAAAAATTTCTTCATAATCAACTCATTCAATAGAAAGGGTAGGCGGCAAATTCAAGCTTGTCTGAGCCTGACTGGCTATAAGAGCAGAATCGCTATTGATATATTTTACACCAATGCCTTGCAATGGGAATGAATGTCTAAGTATGGCATAAGGCTAGTTTATAATCAGTTGAAGCTATAGTCTTTAGAGTATTGCTTGAGAGTATTGCTTCAGAGTATAAGCGATTATGATTGCCGATTGGCTTATAGAGATTCATCTTTGGGTAGACTTTACATATGAGTTCGCTGGATAAAATTCGTTTAGACAAGTGGTTATGGGCAGCGCGGTTTTATAAAACACGCTCCTTAGCCGCTGATGAGGTGGGGAAGGGGCGCGTCTTGGTGAATGAGCAGCTCGCCAAACCCGCGCGTGAAGTGAAAGTAGGTGACCAGATTTATATTCGTCAGGAGCAGATGGAACGCACAGTGAACGTTGTTGCCTTGAGCAATGTACGTGGCCCAGCGGTTGTGGCGCAGACCTTATATCAAGAGACGCAAGAGAGCCAAGACAAAAGGGCAGCGGAACGTGAGCGCAGGCGCTTAGCTAAAGAGCCCGCCATGGACTATAAACAAGGTCGCCCAACGAAGCGTGAGCGTCGCGAACTTGAGAACTGGCGTCGCTTTGACTAACTGGCGTCGCTTTGACTAAATAGCCAGGTATACGATGGGTGTATTTATAGGCTCAGCGTGTGCATAGTGGCGAGATTCCTTGGTTCGTGCTGAGTTGAGCTTAGCGCCTCTGGATAAGATGCGTATAGTGGCAAGATGCTACAATCTAGAGATTCTATTTCGAGACCTAAGTCATGCGTGTTTTACGATTTTCGATGGTGTTGACCGTCTTTCTATTTGCCCTCTTGCCCGCTCTAGTGGGTTTAGTCTTAGGCGCCTTGTTTTATGCGCAGTATATCTTTACCCATCTATTTGGTGCGCAGGCTGATCAGCCTATCGAGTGGCAGAATGCGACGAATACGTTTCTGCTGACTATCATGCATGGCGGGGTAATGTATGGTGCCCTATCCCTGATTATTGGTATTGTGGCGGCATTCCTCTTGGACAAGGGTATGGACCATGCTAAGCGCTTACTTTTTAGTGTCGGAGCGGCGGGTTTAACGGCTATCTGGGCCGATGTAACAGTTGGCTTTACAGGCAGCGTGACCTTTATCTTTACTATCGCTTTATTTAGCTATTATCTCGCCATAATGTGGTGGTCGGTGCCGATTGAACAGCGTACAGTGCCACGCATATTTGCGGAAAAAGACGCACCTCATTCTTCTGACGATATGTGAGTGCGATCTCGCCTTGCTTGGCTAATTTAAGTCACTATCACTTAAGCCTGGCTTGCTTGGCTAATTAAGTCACTATTACTTATCAGAACTCACCGTAAAATCCTGTTCTTTAGGGTGGGGGCCGTCAAGTCATCAGCAAATCAGCAAACTCATCATGTTCTTCTATCGACGAATTTTCTTGAGGGCGATTTTGCTTGGCTTGCAGTAATTGAAAGCGCTGCTCATAATCAATGACTAAATCATGGGCATCACCTTGCTTAACGGTGCGTTGACCTAGCCAACTTGATAAGCCTAATGGAATTGCTTGACCCAATTGAATACCAGGTACTTCTTCCTGTTTAAGATAAAGGATCGCGTCCCAACTCAGTTCCACGCCTGTGTATTGGCGAACCCAGTCAAGTAATTGCTGGCTATTTTTGGTGCCAGGTAATAAGTTTTGGTATTGCTTATGCGTCAGTGGCCCTAAGATCAGGCGAAACTTAGAGTGTGCATCACGTACCGCGCGACCTAAGAGTGCGGTGCGACCAAGTTGTTGGGTGCCACCCAGTTGACTTTGGTGTTCAGGAGCAATGGGCATCCAATGCACAAGGAACTCTTGCACCTGTACAGGAATATTAAAGAATTGGCTAAGAATACTGCTGAGACCCTCAGGATTGCGTGTCAGTCGTAGAAAGTGACCCGCAAAATGTAGTTTGGCATGATCAGCAACACTATCGCGTTTTTTTAGTGAGTTATCGCCAAAGTGCATTAAACTACCAATAAAACGAGAAAAATCCTCATTAGGTGAGTCAAGACTCACATTGATTTGCACATTTGCCCACGCACGATAGAATAGACTGAGCAGGCGGTGATGAAAAATATCAGCAAAAGCCGTTAGCGTAGGATCGCGATGGTGAATTAAGCGTTCGCGCGCTAATTCCGTTAAGTGCAGAGGTAGGGGGCCGTTAGGGCCAAATAAACCAAAGTGAAGAAATGAGACCTCAGGCAACCTTCCTTCGGGGCGTATTGCCTTACTAATTGTTGATGGGGCAAAAGCCAGTGACGGCTCTTGCTTTAGCCGTATAGACTCGTGCCTTGGCGAGATGCTACGTCCTAAGGGGTGAGGCATGGCGGTGCGCGCATCTATCCAGCGCAACAAATTATAAAATCCGTGCTGATAAGGAGCGGCCTCGAGATTGGACCAAAATTCGGGCGGTAAAGTGGATTTCTGATGCATGTTTGCTAACTATAGAACATGAGACCTGGCTAAACACATGATTTTTTTGATGCCACTGCGCCCTAGAGGATGAGATTTTAGGGCAGGTTCTGATAAATAAAGTGCTCAACACGATCTAGACCTTAATCCATAGAGTATAACGCGAACTCTTTGACAGAAATATGACAATACAAATAAGTTGAGCGTGTGGACTTGAATGTGTGGCGTTGAGAGCAGAGTAGAATTTAGCACTAAGGCAGAATAGGCTTAATAGGCACGCCATTAACACGATTATATGTCAATGAAATCAGTGCTACATAATTGAAAGAAATTATTTCAGTCATTAAATAGTAATAATACCAATACTACAATGTGCGATAAAGTGAGTTTTATTGATGCTTGTATTGTTTAAATTAAAAATTAAATTACTTTCTATTTTTCCCGAACCATGTCTGAAATTAATCGCACCGACCTCTTTGGCAAGTTAAATCCATTACTCTATCGTAGCCTTGAAGGCGCGACCTCATTCTGTAAACTACGTGGCAACCCTTATGTGGAATTGGTGCATTGGTTTCACCAAATCATGCATGAGCACGATAGTGACTTACAGAAGATTATTCGCTATTTTGATCTCAAGCTTGATGATTTAGAGCGTGGTATTGTTGCCGCACTTGATGAGTTGCCGCGTGGTGCTAGCTCAGTCTCGGATTTGTCCGAGCATATTGATAATGCCACTGAGCGTGCGTGGGTATATGGCTCCTTGAAATATGGTGATGCACGCATTCGTAGCGCACATCTTCTCGTAGGGATTCTGAAAACCACTGCCTTAAAGAATGTGCTATACGGCATGAGTGCTGAATTTAAGAAAGTAACCCCTGATGTCTTGGCTGATAATTTAGTCGATATCGTGGCTGGCTCTGTTGAGGAGCAAGAGCGTAGTGCTTTGAGCGAAACAGCAAGTACGCATGCAAGCGGCGCTAAGGGTAAATCAGCTTTAGCCCAATACGCTGTGGATATGACGGCACGAGCGCGCAATAATGAAATCGATCCTGTTTCTGGGCGGGATGAAGAGATTCGTCAGATTGTTGATATTTTGATGCGCCGTCGTCAAAATAACCCACTCTTAACGGGTGAGGCTGGTGTGGGTAAGACGGCCGTGGTTGAAGGTTTGGCATTGCGCTTAGCACAAGGCGATGTACCCGCTTCATTGCGTGATGTGAGCTTGTATCTCTTGGATATTGGTTTGCTACAAGCAGGAGCCAGTATGAAGGGTGAGTTTGAGTCTCGCTTGCGTGCGGTGATTGATGAGGTGCAAGCCAGTGAAAAGCCTATTGTCTTGTTTATTGATGAAATTCACACCCTAGTTGGTGCAGGTGGGCAGGCGGGTACTGGGGATGCCGCCAATCTTTTAAAGCCTGCCTTGGCGCGTGGTTTATTACGTACGATTGGTGCTACCACTTGGGCGGAGTACAAGAAGTATATTGAAAAAGACCCTGCCTTAACGCGTCGCTTCCAGGTTGTACAAGTGCACGAGCCTGATGAGCATAAAGCATTAATCATGTTGCGAGGTATTGCCGCACCACTCGAAGCGCACCACAAAGTGTTACTGCTTGATGAGGCGATCGAAGCAGCGGTACGCCTATCACATCGTTATATACCCGCACGTCAATTACCCGATAAGGCCGTCGCTTTACTCGATACCGCGTGTGCTCGTGTGGCTGTTAGTCAATACGCACAACCGGCCGCGGTAGAGGATACGCGTCGTAAGATTGAGCACCTCACTATTGAACGTGAAATTGCACAGCGTGAGTTACGTCTTGGGATCGGTGAAACGTCACGCCTGACGGCAATCGATCAAGCCTTAGCCGACAATAGCCAACGCTTAGAAGTATTACATGCTGATTGGCAGGCTGAACAAGCCTTAACAGAGCGCTTATTTGCCTTGCGTCATACCTTACGCGATGAGCAGAGCAGTGAAGAGGAACGTGCGCTTGCTTTAGAAGAGCTCAAGCAAGTACAGCAACAATTGCATGAACAACAAGGCGAGTATCCCTTGATTTTTCCATCGGTTGATGCGAGTGCTGTGGCCGCTGTTGTTGCAGATTGGACAGGGATTCCTGTTGGCCGCATGGTTAAAGATGAGGCGAACTCTGTCTTGAATTTAGCCGATACCCTAGAGAAGCGGGTGATTGGCCAGCGCCATGGTTTAGAAGCGATTACACGCCGAATTCAGACCTCACGCGCTAAGCTGACTGACCCGAATAAACCCGTTGGTGTGTTTATGCTAGCGGGTCCATCAGGGGTTGGTAAGACAGAGACGGCATTGGCTTTAGCCGAGTCCTTATATGGTGGTGAACAAAATTTAATCACGATTAATATGAGTGAGTTCCAAGAAGCACATACCGTCTCCACCTTGAAGGGGGCACCCCCAGGCTATGTCGGATATGGTGAAGGTGGTATCTTAACTGAAGCCGTACGTCGTCGCCCGTATAGCGTAGTTTTATTGGATGAAGTGGAGAAAGCCCACTCGGATGTGCATGAGATTTTCTTCCAAGTGTTCGATAAGGGTTGGATGGAAGATGGTGAAGGCCGTTACATCGATTTTAAGAATACGGTGATTATTCTCACATCTAACGTCGGTACAGAGCGCATCGTTGACTTGTGCAAAGATCCTGACCTCATGCCTGATAATGAGGGCTTAGCGACTGCTCTGCGCGAACCAATGCTTAAGGTCTTCCCCGCCGCCTTATTAGGCCGTCTCGTCGTCGTGCCGTACTACCCATTATCTGACGATATGTTGGCGAAGATTGTAGAGTTGCAACTTGGTCGAATTCGTCAGCGCTTACAGGATAACCATGGCATGGC
>CAZIKJ010000348.1:0-3110 GCA_964539685.1 uncultured Pelistega sp. | reverse complement strand
AAGCCAAACACAGTCAGGAATTCCACAAGCGGGGCTGTTGGTCAGCGAGGCATTCTATCAAGAGAATGACGCTTTCATCCAACAATTGCAGACCGATTTAGAGCAAGCCCTCTTCTGGACTCACGCCCACCCACATGAAGCAGCTGACATCGGTGCAAAATTAATTCCAGCACCCGCCATAGCGATTGAAGCCTCTCTGCCTCATGCTAATTTAGTGGTTCAATCAACGAGACAACATCAAGAAGATATTATGACCTTCTTTAAAGCCTTATACGAAATGAATCCTAAAATTATCGGTGGCAAACTACCTGATTCATCACTCTTTGCTTAAGCGTATAGAGAGTTCGCCCATCACCACAAAAACGGATAGCGCTCATAATGATTATAGATTCAGGTCGCCCCCTACGCCAAAGCCGACTAGGGCAAGCAGGGTATTATCTCTGGGGAGTATTTACCTCAGGTGCTGTGTTAGCTGTACTCATCGCGATCTGGCAAATTGCGGCCAATCAATTAGGCGCCTTAGTGTTACCTGAGCCCCTAGCCGTTTTTAAAGCCGCTCAAGGTGTTCTGCAAAATTTCTCTATGCATGAGATACCGATTACTTTATACCGAGCAAGTGTCGGTATATCTGTCGCCTTAATCATTGGTATTAGCTTGGGACTGCTCGCAGGTTCATTTAAGAGTCTAGCCCTTTTCTTTCGTCCTTGCATCAGCGTCTTATTAGGTATGCCCCCGATTATCTGGATCGTCTTGGCACTCTTTTGGTTTGGTATGGGTTCACAGAGTGCCATCTTCACGATTATTATTACCGCTGTGCCATTGACTTTTGCGGCAGCAATGCGCGCAATGATGACGGTCGATGAAGGCCTAAAAGAAATGCTTCAAGTTTATAAAGTACCTTTTATAAAACAAGTCCAACACCTCTACTCTCCGCATCTGCTCAATCATCTACTGCCCGCCATGAGTGTAGCCTTAGGAACAGGAGTTAAGATCGCTATTATGGCTGAGTTACTCGGTGCTAATAATGGTATGGGCGCCCAACTCGCCATGGCGCGCTCCATGTTGGATACCGAGACGGTTCTGGCTTATGTACTGATCATTCTTGGGATGATTTTTATTGTGGAGTACTTATTCATCGAACCCATACGTATTATCTTTATGCCTTGGGAGCAATAAATGTTATCACTTAACAATGTCTCTCTCAGTTTAATGGGCGATGATATTATTCAGAATGTCAATCTCACTGTTAAACCAGGTGAAGTTGCCTGTCTTTACGGTCCATCAGGCTGTGGCAAAACAACCTTGCTGCGCATCATGGCTGGACTAATTGATTACGATAGTGGGCGTATGCAGAACCACTTTCAGCGCTTAAGTTATCTCTTTCAAGAGCATCGCCTCTTACCTTGGCTAAGTTTATGGGATAACGTCCTCTTAACAGCCCCTGATGCGCATGAAAAAAATACGCAAAAACAAGCCGCTGCTATCTTAAATCGCCTACATCTCGCCGCCAATGACTGGCATAAATATCCCAAAGAACTCTCGGGCGGGATGCGCCAACGTACAGCTTTAGCTCGCGCTTTATTAAACAAGCCCGATTTATTGCTGCTCGATGAGCCTTTTTCCGCCTTAGATTATGAACTCAAACTGAGTATTTACGCATGGATACAAGAGCTCTTGCAACAGGGCATAGCGATCGTGATGGTCACCCATGATCGTTTTGAAGCCTTAAAACTATCCCATCGCATTTACTTACTGAATCAAAAACCAGCCAGTTGTCGTGAAAAGATAGAGCTAGACACCCCACTTAACGAACGTAATGAAAACTTTATCAAAGACTACTTACAACAAAGTTATTGGCAGGCCTATCATGAATAAAACGCTTGATACCAAATCGATGAACCTCTCACTCACTGGTATTATCAAGGATTTCTTGCGGTTTCCATTTCGCCTGAATTTCTTACTCTCGGCGTGTTGCGCTATCCTGGTGGCGAGTATTTGGCCAAGTGTGGCTCTAGGCCTCTACCCCTTACAGATTGACCCTATTACTTTGCATGCTTATGGTTTTCTGAATCTAGTAGGAGGTGCTGGTTTTGCTGGCTTCATTCTCACCGCCATTCCTGAGTGGATGCATGACAATCGAACGCTCATCCCATATAGTGCTAGCTTATTGTTGCTTTGGTTACTTGGTGCGCTAGCCAGTATGTTTACGCCTGCGCTTGCGAGTCTTGCCTATACGGTCTTCTGGTTAGGTTTAGCACTTATCGTCACCCTTATGGCGATCAAAGCACGCAGCAACAGAGTTATCAGTATTATTATTTTACTCGCATGTATTGCACTATTAAATCTATGTTATGCCTACCAACCAGGGCTATTCTGGCTTAAACAAATTGGCCATATTTTCATGGCGGGCGTGGCGCTGATTACGTTTAGAATTGGTAACTCCATAGGGAATAAAGCCTTAGAAGGCTCAGCCCTAGCTGATTGTCGATTTGTTCCAAATCCTTTTTATCGCAATCTTTCAGTTTGGTTTATTTATTTCTTAGTCGCTAGTCACCTCTGGCTAGACAATCCCATTAGTAGTGCTTGGCTGAGTGTCGCTGTAGGACTCAGTATATTAGGTCGCTTACGTGACTGGCATTACCCCTTGCTGCTAAAGCAAAGTTATGTACGCTGGTATTATCTGACCCTAGCCACGATGGGTATTGCCTATGTGTGGTTAGGGCTAGATGGTATTCTCAGCTTAGGAACCAGCACAGCAGCTTTTCACCTGATCATGATTGGTGGTTTTTTGCTGATGATGATGCAAGTCTTCACGATTGCGGGCGTCTCTCATAGTAGTTTAGACTTGTACTTTCCGCGCGTGAGTCATTGGGCCTTAGCTTGTTTAATGCTGGCTGCCCTGAGTCGCTCCTTAGGTAGCTTAACGACCTCCTACTATGGACTCTATGTGTTTTATTTACCCTCCCTTTTAATTGTTTGTGCTTTCACCCTATATATTCCTGTGTTTTATCATATTTTCACCCATAACCCAGGTGCTGAGGTTACCCCCCGTACTAAGGATTAATCAGCAGTCATTCTAGAGACTGATTAATCTCTGTCTTTTACAAAAC
>CAZIKJ010000347.1:0-7133 GCA_964539685.1 uncultured Pelistega sp. | reverse complement strand
CAGCTGGGCACTCTCTGATTATTATTGAACACAATATTGATGTCATTCGTGCTGCCGATTGGATTATTGATTTAGGGCCTGAGGGCGGTGAACAAGGTGGTTATGTCGTTGCTCAAGGCACGCCAGAACATATTCGCTCTGTCAACACCTCACATACTGGCCAGGCCTTAAGCGCTTACGAAGATGAGATTGTCATCGATAGTACTGAAGTGAGCGAAGCCGCGACGGCCTACCAAGTCGCTCAAGCGCGGCCACGTCAAATCGAAATTCTGAATGCGCGTGAACATAATCTTAAGGGCCTATCCGTCACCATACCGCATAATGTCTTTACGGTGATTACGGGTGTCTCAGGATCGGGCAAGTCGACACTGGCTTTTGATATTTTATTTAATGAAGGTCAGCGCCGTTATTTAGAATCACTCAATGCCTATGCCCGTGCTGTCGTGCAACCCGCGGGGAAGCCTGATGTCGATGCGATTTATGGCATTGCCCCTACCGTAGCAATTGAGCAGCGCACCAGTCGCGGCGGTCGTAAATCTACCGTGGGTACCATGACGGAAATCCATCACTTCTTGCGTCTCTTATACGTCAAGCTCGGTGTGCAATATTGCCCTAGCTGTCAAGTCCCCGTAGAGCCACAAAGTAAAGAGCAAATTCAAGCGATTATTATGCGCGACTATAAGGGTCAACGCATTGGCTTGTTGGCGCCCCTGGTGACCGCACGCAAGGGCTACTATACGGACTTAGCCAAATGGGCGGATAGCAAGGGCTTCAGTCATCTACGTGTGGATGGTGAATTTATTCCTGTCTCACCATGGCCACGCCTGGATCGTTATAAGGAACATACGATTGAGTTGCCTATCGCCGATTTCGTGGTGGACGCTAACGATGAGAAAACACTGTCTGATGCCCTAAGCCAAGCATTACAGCATGGCCAAGGTCTCTGTAGTATTCTCTATCCATTGGATCGTGAACAGGAAATTGATCGTCAAGATTTTCAGCAGCAACATTATTCGACCAAGCGCGTCTGCCCTTCTTGTAGCACCAGCTACCCTGAACCTGACCCGCGCCTATTCTCTTATAACTCGCGCCATGGTTGGTGTACAAACTGCTTTGGTACAGGTCAGCTGATTCCGAATTTTGATGCCGAGCAGACGGGTGAAGAAACACAGTGGTTAGGTGAGGAAGAAACGAGCTATTTAGGCCAATGCCTAAGCTGTGAGGGCACACGCTTAAATCCCGTGGCGCGTGCGGTGCAATGGCAAGATCGTTCAATTACCGATATTAGCCTCATGTCAATTCAAGAGGCTCAGGAATTCTTTAGCAGCTTACGTCTAGACTCACGTCAAGCAGAAATTGCTCGTGATATTTTAAGTGAGATTCAGAATCGCTTGAACTTTATGTCTTCCGTCGGTTTAAATTATTTAAACTTAGACCGTTCGGCGCCTACGCTATCCGGTGGTGAGGCGCAGAGAATTCGTCTCGCGGCGCAACTCGGTTCGAATTTACAAGGGGTTTGTTATATCTTAGATGAGCCCACTATTGGCTTGCACCCTCGCGACAACCAGATACTACTTAATGCTTTAAGTAAATTAGAAGGTAACGGCAATACCCTAGTGGTGGTTGAGCACGATGAAGATACGATTCGTCGCGCAGAACATATTATTGATATTGGTCCTGGCGCAGGCGTTCGCGGTGGCACCGTAGTTGCCCAAGGGACTTACGAAGATATTATTAATACGCCGGAGTCCCTAACCGGCAAGTACTTGGCTCAGCCCTTACAGCACCCGCTCAATCCACGCCGTCCCGTGTCAGGAGAGATTGATTGGCTCGAGGTAAAAGGCGCTAATCTACATAACTTACAATATGTAAATGCGCGCTTGCCCTTAAACCGCCTATCAGTCATTACGGGCGTCTCAGGCTCAGGTAAATCAAGCTTAGCACGCGATGTCTTATTAGAGAATGTCAAGATGGTCTTGGCGAATAAGGACGCACCAACGTGGCATGGCTGTGAGCGCATTGAGGGTTGGGAGAGGCTTGATCGCGTACTTGAAGTCGATCAAACCCCAATTGGCAAAACACCACGTTCTTGCCCTGCTACCTATATTGGTTTCTGGGATGATGTGCGCCAACAATTTGCTCAGACACGTGATGCCAAACTGCGTGGTTGGACTGCCTCCCGCTTCTCTTTCAATACCGGTGATGGTCGCTGCCCTGTCTGCGAAGGACAAGGAATGCGTACCGTCGAAATGAGTTTCTTACCCGATATTAAAGTCCCTTGCGAAGAATGCCACGGCGAGCGCTTTAATCAAGAAACATTATCGATTCTCTTACGCGAGAAATCGGTTGGCGAAGTCTTACGCATGGAAGTAGATGATGCGATTAGCTACTTTGCTGCACACCCTAAAGTTTCTCGTGGCTTGCAACTGATGCAAGATGTGGGGCTAGGTTATCTGACCTTGGGACAACCCTCACCGACACTTTCTGGTGGTGAGGCACAGCGGATTAAGCTCGTCTCAGAACTGGTTAAGGCGCGCTTAGACGAAGGCGTGATTAAAACAGGACGTGCCTCAAGCCGACCTCATACCCTGTATATTCTCGATGAGCCCACCGTAGGTCTTTCTATGGCTGATGTGGAAAAGCTCATCCATGTCTTGCATCGACTTGTTGATGCCGGTAATACCGTGGTGGTGATCGAGCATAATTTAGATATTATGGCAGAAGCTGATTGGATCATTGATTTAGGGCCAGAAGGCGGCACCAGTGGCGGACAAATTGTGGCCAGCGGTACTCCTGAGGACCTTATCACACTCAAAGAGAAATCACATACTGGTGCGGTTCTGCATGAATTCATGCATGGCCTTACACGGTAAGTAAGCGCCCGTATTGCTGATCACCTCACTGGTGGGCTTACTTCGCCATCAAGTCATGAATGGCACTATTCGCCAAGGCTAGGCCCATGGTTGCGGTCACCATAACACTGGAGCCGTAACCAGCGCATGATAAGCCCTGCGGGGCTGACGGCTGCGCTTGAACTTGCGCCTCAGCCAGCCACAAGCTAGGCAGTTGTGCAGGCTGATCAAACCAGAAGCACTTGACCTTCATCGGCGGTACTTTTTTTAGTGCCTTACCCTGAGCGTCAGCGCCTTTTGCGAAGCCGTATTGTTTGCGCAAAATCTGTCGAATGCGGCCGAGTAAATTATCATTGCGAGCATGGGCAATATCAGTTTGCTTTAAACTTAAGGCATCGGTCTTACCCCCCGCTCCACCACACATATAAAATCCAATCTTGGCTTCACGAGCGGCAAGCAGCATAGCAACTTTCGCCTGAACCTGATCAGTACAATCGAGCAATAAATCAGGTTGATACTGCGCTAATAAGGGCGCAATATTCTCAGCATCAATAAAATCATCAATCAGATTCACCTGGCAATCTGGATTAATCAAAGCAATACGTTCACGCATGGCTTGCACTTTAGCCATACCCACCGTACTCTCTAAGGCATGCACTTGGCGATTAATGTTGGACTCGGCCACATGATCTAAATCAGCTAGGGTCAATTGCCCCACCCCAGATCTTGCTAAGGCCTCAACCGTCCATGAGCCGACCCCACCGATGCCCGCAATCATCACATGGGCATGGGCTAAGCCCTGACTTGCGGTTTCTCCATATAAACGCGCCAAACTACTAAAACGTCGACTCGTATTGCTTTCAAAATTATCCATCATGTCAAAATTTAATCTATACTAAGTGTTATTGTAGTATGAATTTTTTTCTTATTTGCACTATCCGTGAACCCTGTAAAAACCCCTAGCCAAAAAGCCTTGGCCCATATGCAATCGTTTCGCCTCTGGACTGAAGAAGAGCGTGAAACTTCTCTCCAACACACCCTCGCCCAACTCGATGAGCTCAAGGATATCTGGATCTTTGGCTATGGCTCACTGATCTGGCGACCAGAGTTTGAATTCCTTGAAGAGCGTCACGCTACCTTATTAGGTTATAGTCGTTCACTATGCCTCTGGTCATGCGTCAATCGTGGCACTCCTGAGTTACCAGGCTTGGTATTTGGCCTCAAAGAAGGTGGTGTTTGTGAAGGCAAGGTTTATCGCTTGCCCAATAAAGACCTCATGACACAATTCCGCGCACTCTGGAAGCGTGAAATGCCTTCGGACTCCTATATCGCCTCTTGGCTAAAATGTGAGACCGAACAAGGTCCAGTCATAGCGCTCGCCTTCGTCATGGATCAAGGTACGCATGCGTATGCTGGCGACTTAACTGAAGAGGAAACGCTGGATATTGTCTTGAGCGCCAGCGGTAACTATGGTCCTTGCTATGAGTATGTGATTGAGACGAGCGATGCCTTGCATAAAGCGCAAATTCAAGATGAGCATCTCGCAGAATTATCACGTCTAGTTAAGCAACGCTTAGAGCATAAGCATAACGCTGTCACTGAGTAACTTAGAACATCAGCATTATCGTGTCATTAAGTGATTTCGGTGTCGACTTACGTGCTGCCGCATTACGTCAGCTAATCAGCTGTCATATTATGCTTAATGTAAGATTACCTGCCTTCGCATTATGCTAAATGTGAGATTACGTGCTGCCGCAATATGCTAAACTTAGGCTTTTACTTTAACGGGTTTTATCATGTCTCTTGCTGATTTACGCCAAGTTTACGACAAAGATATCTTGTTGGAATCGCAGATTAATCCCAACCCTTTTGAGCAATTTAAGGTTTGGTTTGATCGTGCTCGTGAAGAAGGTGGTTTAGAGCCCAACGCCATGACGGTTTCGACGGTGAATGCACAAGGTCAGCCCTCATCACGGACTTGCTTACTCAAGGGCGTTGAACAAGATAATTTTATCTTCTTCACTAACTACGAATCGCATAAGGGACATGATTTGGCGGCCAATCCGAATATTAGCCTGCTATTTTTCTGGATGGTGCAGCAACGTCAAGTGCATATTAATGGCCATGTCGAAAAGCTCAGCGAGGCAGACTCAATTGCCTATTTTAATTCGCGTCCCCAAGGTTCACGTATCGGCGCCTGGGCATCACGCCAAAGCCAAGAAATCACGCGTGAGGAATTAGAGCAACGCTATGCTGATATTCAAGCACAGTATGGCGACGAGGTACCAAAGCCGCCGCATTGGGGTGGATATCGCGTTATTCCGCGCAGCATTGAATTCTGGCAAGGTCGTCCATCACGCCTGCACGATCGTATTATCTTCACTCTCAATGCAGAAGGCCAATGGGTCTTTACGCGTCTTTCACCTTAAGAGGCTGAGTATTTTATGGCTGTTCGACTGAGTAACTTTGATCAGACGCAATTTCGTCAGGCTCTAGGTCGCTTTGCCACAGGGGTAACAATTATCACCACGGCTCATCCTGACACGGGCGAGCCTTTAGGAATTACAGTAAGTTCGTTTAACTCATTGTCTATGAAGCCTCCTCTGGTTTTATGGAATCTACAAACTTCCTCTAGCCTATTAGACGTGTATCAACGCGTTGAACGCTACAACATCCATGTGCTCAGTGCTGAGCAAATGGCACTGGCAGCACAATTCTCACGCGGCCCACAAGAACAGCGCTTTGAGAATGTCGAATACAGTCTGAATGAATTTGGCATTCCTAAATTAGCCGAATACTGCTCTGCCGCTTGGTTTGAATGTTATAACCGCAGCCGCTATCTTGAGGGCGATCATTTAATTATGGTCGGCCAAGTTGAACGTTGTGATCATAGTGACCATATGCCCTTAGTCTTTCATGCGGGTAGCTTTGACCTCACCCCTATCCGTTCTAAAACTTCGAAACAGGATAATTCTTGTGAGTAATGATGTTGAATGTTTAATTATTGGTGCTGGTGTAGTCGGCTTAGCAATAGCACGTCGTATGGCAATGGCGGGTAAATCAGTGCTGGTTCTCGAAGCCAATGAAGGCATTGGTATGGAAGTCAGCGCACGCAATTCAGAGGTTATTCATGCTGGCTTATACTACCCGAAGGGAAGTCTAAAAGCGAAATTTTGTGTCGAGGGTAAGCAGCAACTCTATGCTTATTGTGCCGACAAAGGCATTAATCACCAACGCCTCGGCAAACTCTTAGTGGCTACGCATCCTGAGCAGATTCAGAAATTTGAACAGATCAAACAAACCGCGCGAGCCAATGGCGTTGATGATTTGGAAGATCTCGATCAAGCGCAAGCTCAAGCTTTAGAGCCTAATCTGCATTGTGTCGCTGCCTTATTTTCCCCATCAACAGGGATTGTCGATAGCCATGGTTTAATGTTGGCATTGCAAGGTGATGCCGAGCATCATGATGCACAATTTGTCTTTCGCTCTCCTTTACTGGGTTTGCGCGTGACGCCAAGCGGCTTTATCTGTCAAGTGGGTGGTGATGAAGCCACCGAAATTAGTAGCGATATGGTGATTAATGCAGCCGGCTTACATGCCCCCGCCTTAGCGCGCCAATTTAATGGCTTAGATCCACAATATATTCCGCAGGATTATTATTGTCGTGGCACCTACTTTAGCCTGAGTGGCAAGACCCCCTTTCAACATCTGATCTACCCAATGCCAAGTTCTTCTGGCTTGGGTGTGCACTTGACCTTAGACCTCGGTGGACAAGCGAAATTCGGTCCTGATACTGAATGGATTAATGGTATTGATTATGCCCTTGATGAAAGCCGTATCGATAGTTTCTATCAAGCTGTGCGCGAGTATTGGCCTGAGCTGAAAGACGGCAGTTTACAACCCGCTTACACAGGCATTCGCCCTAAGATTGTCGGCCCACATGAGGCTGCCGCAGACTTTATGATTGCAGGACCAAAGAGCCATGGCATTAAGAACCTGATTAATTTATTTGGCATTGAATCGCCTGGCCTCACATCCTGCTTAGCTATTGCAGATTACGTAGAAGATTTATTAGCTGCTTCTCGATAAACACTGTCTTGACGCAAGAGCGCAGTGACTTTACTAGCGAGATAAAGGGCGTCTAACAAGACAATAAACGACTAAACTTATTTACGATTTTTTTTAAATATCATCACCCATTTTTGCCATGAGCACTTTTAACGATTTTATTTTGACCCTTTCTTGTCCAGACCGCACAGGTATTGTGCATGCAGTTTCTGG